>NZ_JACVVH010000049.1:0-37556 GCF_016647865.1 Pseudomonas sp. S60
GCGATGAAGATCGTAAGGCTGCCCGCATGGAGCGCAGCCTGCCATTGCTGGCTCAGCTGAAAAGCTGGGTAGAGAAAACGCAACCTCAAGTCACGACGCAGAATGCTTTGGGCAAGGCCATCGCCTACTTGGCCAACAACTGGAGCAAGTTGAAGCATTACGTCGAGCACGGCTACTTGCCGATCGACAACAACGCAGCCGAGCGTGCGATCCGCCCGTTTGTCATCGGCAGAAAGAACTGGTTGTTCAGTGACACGCCCAGAGGTGCCACTGCCAGCGCACAACTTTACAGCCTGGTAGAGACGGCCAAAGCCAACGGCCAAGAGCCCTATGCGTGGCTGCGCCACGCACTGGAGCGCCTGCCGCAGGCGTGCTCAGTGGAAGACTACGAAGCGCTGCTACCTTGGAATTGCACACCTCAAATACACAGCTAGGTGCTCTGCCCATTATTGGTTAGGTGGGGTTCATGGAGCGCTTACGATCTTTTTTGCTGTCAAAGCACGGAGGGCAAGAAGATGTACGAGCAGGACGGCTGCGCCATCTGGATTAAAAAAGCGCTGGCCAGCGGGTTATTGGGGCTCTTGTTCATGCTATCAAGTTTCATCGCTTTGTTGGCGGGCGGAGCTTTTGGAATTGTTGTGCTAATCAGATTGATCTACATGATCTGGAAAATGGCATTATTTTTCCGCGAGTACTTGATCAGAGGTTTTTTGCGTGGTCACCTTAGCAGTATGGGCTCAGCAGATGATTGAGTGAGTGAGCACAACGTGCTCGCTCACTGCTTTATGGTTCTTAGTCTTCGGTACTTTCCGAATTTTGACCAAGTCTGACTACCTTTTTGGATGCTGTGGCGTTTTTATACGCCCTCATCTGGCCCGCCACCAAATTGTTGGATCGCTTTCTGTTTAGCTTATAAATGATTGGTACGGCACCTTGGTTGGGATGCGAATACAGATCGAACAGGAACTGATCTTTTTTGATATGAAATTCAAGGTGGTTATAGTTGAAAAAAAGTGTGCCGTCTTTCAGGCGTGTGGGGAAAGTTGTTGTCCAAATATCAGTCGATGGTGAAACGCTAACCTCCAAATAGTAGCCTGCTGGGAAATTAGGTGTGCCGTCCGACAGTAAATAGTTCTTGATGGCAAGAGAGTCTTCTTCTGGCAAGGATATAGAGTTGTAGTTTGGCCAGCCTTCTTGCGATGCTCTCCAAATGATGCTGATCGCAAGGTAGTAAATTTTCTGCGATTCTAGGCCTGGAACATCTTGAGCATAGAGGCTTGAGTCTTTAAGCCCCTTGAGATGATCATATATGATCGGCATCGCATTTGGTCTGGGTGCGATCAGCTTTGCGCAGTAGTCCTCTCCGTATTTGGAGAAACGGCCTTCGCAGTTTTTACCAAGCAGATACTGCGTCACCTGACGACCGAGATTGTTCAGGCGATTGTCATCCGTCTTGAACTGAGTTTTTGTCCCCTCTTTCTTCATTCGATCTATGTATTTATAAAAGTGCTTTGGCAGCAGATGGCTGTCTTGTAGATCATGCTCATCGTTGCAAAGGGCACATAACTTCTCATTTTCAGCCATCTTGAAATCCTCAATTATTCTGGTATGCCATTCACATTAAACTAGAAGGAGTTCCGTGAACGCAGCCCCCTCACTTCGCCAGCTGACTGGATGGCCTTAATGCCAGAGTTAGACGTAAAGCTTTGGCTACGCCGCCCGCTACGCCTGGCATCCATCCATGAAAGCCGCCACGCAAGATCGTGATGCCATTCGGCCAGCTAAGTCAATCATTCTTGCGCAATGGTTGAAATGATTTCGCATGTTGTCGTCTTTACGGGACGCTGATGATTGTTGGCTATGTCAATGATTGGTAAATTCGTTCTCCCGTCTCCCGTCTCCCGTCTCCCGTCTCCCGTCCCTGGCTTGAGGCAGCTTGTCACTGATCTCCCGCACTAGGTTCTGTGCGAAAAGAGATGTCGCAAAGACCGCCGGCGGCAGGCCAATGTGACCATAGCGACATAATTTTTTGCGAGCTTGCAGTAATGCGTGGCCAGCCGGCGGTGCTCTTTCAGCCAGCTTAATAGGCGCTCGATAACATCCCGCTCTCGGTACTTGGGCTTGTCGAATAGCCGCGGGAGGCCGGGCTTCGGCTTGCGTTTCATGGCTCGGTAATCTCTGGCTGTTGGTCAGCGCCGATAATCCTCCGCGCCACATTTGTTGGGGCAGCCTGGTTTTTGAAGGTGGTGAGTCTTACTTTTCGGGATCACTATAGAAAGCGAGAAAATCACTGTGAGGACAGTCTTTGGCACCCAAGAGGAACAGCGTGGTCCGCAGATTACCGAAAGCGCTGGGAATCTTCGGTTGGGGGCATCCTTTTCAAACCATCCAAAAGCATGCCCTCAAATATGCCCCAAATGTAGCAATCAGCAGGAAGTAAATGGCTCTTCGAGGCTAGAAAAACTCAAAAAATGATCAGCTAACAAGCATGCACGAAGCCCCTAAAGACTCTCAGGGTCCCCAAAAAACATCTGTATCCGCGACCGCAACCACCGCTCCGCCGGGTCATTATCCTGCGCCCCCCGCCACGCCATATGCAGTTCAAAACTCCGCACCTCCAACGGCAGGTCCTCAGCACGCAGCCCCCCAGCGGCGGTAAGGGCGTCCGCCGTATAGTCCGGCACCGTGGCGACGATGTCGGTACCTGCCAGCAAACTGCCCAGGCCGTTGAACTGCGGCACTGCCAGCACCACGTGGCGCTTGCGCCCAAGCTCCTGCAGGGCTTCATCGATAAACCCCGACAGGTCACCTGCAAACGACACCAGCGCATGCGGGCGGGCGCAGAAGTCGTCCAGCGTGATGCTACCTGGCACGCTGTCGGCCCTGAGTAGTTTTGGCCTGCTGCGGCGCAATACCTTGCGTTTGGCGTTGGCAGGCAGTTCGCTGGTGTAACTCACACCTACCGAGATCTCGCCAGAGGCCAGCAGGGTGGGCATCAGCAGGTAGTTGACCCGCCGCACTACCAGCACAATCCCCGGCGCCTCGGCACGGACGCGTTTCAACAACGGCGGCAGCAGGCCGAACTCGGCGTCGTCCGACAGGCCGATGCGGAATACCGCGTTGCTGGTGGCGGGGTCGAACTCGGCGGCACGGCTGACGGCGGTGGAGATGGAGTCCAGCGCGGGGGATAGCAGGGCGAAGATTTCGTTGGCGCGGGCGGAGGGCTCCATGCTGCGGCCCGTACGCACGAACAGCGGGTCGTCGAACAGGTTGCGCAGGCGTGCGAGCGCCGCGCTGATGGCCGGCTGGCCGAGGAACAGCTTTTCGGCAGCACGGGTGACGCTACGTTCGTGCATCAGCGTTTCGAACACGATCAACAGGTTGAGGTCTACGCGACGGAGGTCGTTTCGATTCATCGGTGCGCTTCGCCTGAATGGGGGCAGGGGTGAATCTTAAGGCCAAAGGCTGGTAACCTGCACCCGTTTAGGTGGCCAATGCCAGGGAAAGTCAGGTGCCCAATCGATGACAGGCATGTCGACTATTAATGACCACTGATGGCCTAACCGCTAAAGCCCGGATAGAGTCAATGGTAATTAGCGTTTCACACAGGCGAGGTATGCGATGTCCCGCATGATCCGTTTCCACAAGTTCGGCGCTGCCGACGTGCTCCGTTGCGAGGAGCAGGCCAAGCCGACGCCCGCCGCCGGTGAGGTGCAGGTCCGCGTTGAAGCGGTAGGTATCAGTTGGTATGACGTGCTCTGGCGCCAGAACCTGGCATCGTCGCGTGCACGGCTGCCTGCCGGCATCGGTCATGAGATGGCCGGCGTGGTGACGACGGTCGGGGAGGGCATTGACGATATCGCTGTTGGCGATCGGGTGGCCAGTTTCCCGGCCACCAGTGCCAACGACCACCCGGTATACGGCGACGTCATCGTGCTGCCGCGCTCGGCAATCACCCGTTACCCGAATGTACTCAGCCCCATCGAAGCGAGCGTGCACTACACGCCGTTGCTCATCGCCTATTTTGCCTATGTCGACCTGGCCCGCGCCAAGGCAGGGCAGACGGCATTGGTGACTGATGCCAGCCACTGTGCAGGGCCGGCCTTCGTTCAGCTGGGCAAGGCGCTGGGGCTCAAGGTGTTCGCGGCTACCAAAGATGCCGAGCAGCGTGAATACCTGCTGGGCCTGGGGGCGGACAAGGTGATCGTCACCGAGGAGCAGGACCTGGTGATGCAGGTGGGCAAATACACCGACGGGCGCGGCGTGGACATGGTGCTCGACGGCCTTGGCGGGCCACAGATGTCGTTGCTGGGCGACGTGCTCGCCCCGCGTGGCAGCCTTGTGCTGTATGGCCTGCAAGGCGGTAACCAGACGCCGTTCCCAGCTTGCGCAGCGTTCCAGAAAAACATTCAGTTCCATGTGCATTGCATCGGCAATTTTACCGGCAAGCCCGAGCTTGGCATTGCCCAGGACCAAGTGGCGCTGCACCGCGCACTGCGCGATATCAACCAATTCACCGCCGATCAGTTGCTGACCCCGCAAATCATCAAGGTGTACCCCTTCGAGCAGGTGGTGGAGGCGCACCGGTACATGGACCAATGCCCATGTGGCGGGCGTGTGGTGCTTGATTTGTCGCAGCCTTGAGCGCACTGCCGTTCATCCACGAACCCGGGCTGGCCCCGGGTTTTTTGTGGGCGATATCATACGATCATTTATTATAAAAAAAGAACATTCCTACAACTATAACAGTGCTGGACTACATTCCAGAGATTGACTAACTCACTGTTAGTAATATCTCGCCAACTATCCTCGCTTGAACTATTTCGGTCGACTCATCAAGCTGTCTATTCATCTTTGCTGACTGCTTTTTTTACCCCTATCTGTATCTTCAATTCGTTTTCCGTACCTCGATAATGGCCTAATGATAGTTTGCGCAAGGAGCGAGTGATGAACATGGCCAGGCCTGGTCCAGGGGGATGTGCAGCAGTGAAGCGGCGCCGTATTGCGGTGTTCTCGATGGTATGGCGACAGTGATGGGGCGTGTGCCCTGACCGATTTGTCGTACCCCTCGCGGGGGACCCCGCAGCGTGCCGGAACAATAAAAGCGTGTTCGGCAGGGCTGGCCGCATGAAGTTGATGAGGTGATACCGTGACTGCTATTCACGACCAGGCGATGCACTATATCTACCAGCAAGTGCTGGAGCGTTTGTTGAACCATATGTCGCAAGCCCAGCGCGCGGCCTTGCAGTTGTTGATACAGCGGTTGTTAGTGGCTGCGGGGGGCGCAGAATATATCGGCACCTTTCGTTTGTTGGTACTGCACGGCAGTGACCGGCGCAGTATCCGGTTGCTGGCCATGCTCCGGGCTGCGCAATTGAGCATCGCCGTGCGCGGGCCGGTGACGTTCCAGTTGCGGGTGCTGGTGGTCAGCTTGCCGGCGGCGGGCGAACCGCTGAGGTCCTGTCATGAGCGAAACTTCAGTGCGCTGTTCTTGCAGGATGACCCTCGGGTTCAGTTGCAGATGATGGAGGGGCGAGGGGTGGTGCCGTTCAGCAGCGTCGGCGTTTCACGGCCACCGGTCTCGACAGTTGCCAAGGATGCCATGCTTGTGTTTGGGCATTTGATCGACGCCAGGCCAGAGGCCTTGTTGGGTAGCCGCCTTCACCTGGAGGTGGCGATGGCAGTGGGTGCTGCCCTGCAGTCACAGGCCAGTGCGGATGTACTGGTCACCGCGATTGCCGCACGCCAGCGGCGGCGGTTTCTGGCCTGGGCGCGGCGTAGCCTGCTGCTGGCGGGCGAGCGAGGGGTTCACGAAACGCACCATTGCCTGGGGGCACTGACCCAGGCGCTCATCCGCCTGGGTAACGCCGCCCAGGCCCCTACGGCGGCCCACGCGGTACCTGAGCCCCAAGCCACTACCGAAGCAATATCGGTGCGGGTGATGCCCATGGACGATTTTCTGGAGCAATTACTGGAGGGCCAGAAACTTGACGTGATGCTCGGCTCCATCGACGAAACGGCCAAGGATGCCTGGCCCTTCGGGGCATTTGTCGACCCTGTGGCGTTGGCACAGCTGCACGAACTGCGCGCCCGCAGCCAGGAACCGCAGCCCGGCCGCCCGGCGTTGCGCCTGGCGTGCCCGGCAGCGGAGGGCAAACGGCGAGACTCGCAAAGCCTGCAGGTGGGCAAGGCCTATGGTATCGACCATGGCCAACTGACGTGCCTGTGCTTCAACCCCTTTGCCAGGCAAGGCAAGAACCTCGAGCGTTTTTTGCAGTGTCGCCATACCGACATGCTGGTGGCGCTGCCCTACCTGCACAGGGCCCTGCAGGGTAAACCCTGCCCAGAGGCAGTGAAGGCCTGGCTGGTGAACATCAGCGGCCTGCAACTGGGGCAACTGAAGTGGATATACGAAGGGCGGCTGCCGCTTTCAGCCTGGCGCGTACTCAGTAACCTGGCCCGCCGTGACATCCACCTGAGGCTGTTGCCCCGGCGCCTGCCAAACCGACCGCGCAGCCTGGCGGAGCTCACCTGATGCAGGGCGACATGCCCCGGGAGTTCGCTTACCGCAAGGTGCGCAGGTACCTGGAAGCATTGATCGGCCAGGCCCTGGCCGCGGGTACCTGTCGGTTGCCCTCATTACGTACCCTGTCGAGCAGGTTGCAGGTATCGCTGGCAACCGTGCAGCATGCCTACAACCTGCTCGAAGAAGAGGGCCGCGTGCAGTGCCTGCCACGGTCGGGCTACTTCGTGCACAGTGGCCCCAGCCAATTGCCAGCGACCACGCCTGGCCATCCACCCTTACCGCTGCGGCCGGTGTTGCAGTGCAGCTTGTTGAACCATGAGCGGCGGCTTGCCCGGCAGAAAGCGAGCACTTCGGGCCCTTGGGCAGACCCTGCCAGTGCCCGCCTGCGCCTGGTACTGGCCGAGCGCTACACACGCTCGTGCAGCCGCTACTGGCGCGCGGGTGACGTGCAGTTGGCGCCGGACGTGACGGCACTGTTGGATACACTGCTCAAGGCGCTGGCGTTGGAGGGTGCCACGGTGCTGGTGCAGTCCCCGTGTTGCAGGCAGGTGCTGCGGGCCCTGACCAACGCCGGTTTACGCGTACTCGAAGTGCCCGTGGATGGCCGTGGTAGCCCGAACCTGCGCGCACTGGCCGGCCTGCTCGACAGCGAGCCTGTGGGCATGGTGGTCATGCCTTCCTGCCTGGGCATGCCCCAGGGCCGGTTGGTAGCTGCCGCCTGCCAGCAACAGATCGGTCACTTGCTGTCACAGCACCCGTTGTGGGTGTTGGAAAACGATCTGGACAGCGACCTGTGCCACGCCGGGCCGCCGACCACCCGGTTGCGCGATTGGGTAGAGCCGCGCTGGCTGCTGGTGTTGGGGGGATTCGAGGCTGCACTGGGGCCGGAGGTGCCCTACGCGTATGTGTTGGGCCCTGCCGAGGTACTGGAACAGGCCTTCATCGAGCGTGCCTACCGGCTGGCACCGCTGCGGCTGCTGGCACTCGCCTGCATGCTCGGCAAAGGTGAGGTCGACGCCCAGTGGCTTCAGGTGCGCACGGGGCTGCTGCGGCGTGCGCAAACCCTGTCGCGTATGCTGGAACTGCAGTTCGGCCCAAGCGCTGCTGTGCACCCACCCCAGGGTGGCCTGCTGTTATGGGTACGCCTACGCCGGGTACCGCAGTGGGCCCGCGTGATGGCTGCCGTGGCAGGGTCTGAGTTGTACGCGATGCCTGGGGTGGAGTTCAGCCTGCAAGGCCGCTATCGCCATTATCTGGCGCTTGGGTGGCTGGGCGACGACCCGGTGGAACTACAGGCGGCTGTAGAGCGTTTGGCGAGGGCCGCAGACAGTCGCTAGCCTGTATGGCCCGACCCGCGGCACTTGCCAGGCTGGCAGGTCTGTATGTATAAACAGTATCCCTGAGTGCCGCCGCCTGCCCTGATTTCCGTGATTGCCCATTCCGTCGACGACCCTTTTTACTACCTGCACAACTTCCGCCAGGTGCTGGCGTGGGTGGGGCAGCGCTACGAAGACCTCCTTGATGAGCAGGAGAAGGCCTTCATCGCTGCCTTCACTCAGCTTGAGGCGCCTGCCCAGGCGCTGCTGGTGCGCATGGTGATGCGCAAGGGCGAGCTGTTTCGCGGTGATCGCCTTGAGTATGACGAAATCGGCGATACCTACCAGGCCCTGCAACCGCTTCAGGCGCTAGGCTGGGTACGCGAACCCGAGCGGCTTGAACTTGAGCAATTGTTCGCCCTGTTGCGCAAAGACGAACTGGCCAACTGCTTCGCTGACCGGTTGAGCCGGCCGCGGGCGGCCAAGCATGAATGGCTGAGCCACCTGCAAGAAATGGCCTTGGCACCGCGGTCATTGGCCGAGTGGTTCCCTGCCACTGGCGTGCGCATTTATGAGTGGTGCCTGCAACCGGTGTGCGACCGGATACGCCTGCTGTTTTTCGGCAACCTGTACCAGGACTGGTCCGACTTCGTGCTGGCCGACCTCGGGGTGATGCGCTACGAGCACGTGCCGTTCAGTGCCGACTCTCGTGCCCTGCAGCAGCGCACTGATCTGGACTTGGCCATGGCACTGCATCGATGCGCCGAGCGGCTGGACCAGGGCGACGACACCCTGTCGATACTGGCAACGCTGCAGGGGCTGCGCAGTGAAAACCCATGGTTGGCACGGCGGCAGGCGCGGCTATTGTTTGCGCTCGGCCAGCAGTGTGAACGGCAGGCTGAGTGGGACCAGGCCATGGCGGTGTACACCCAGTGCAGCCATGCCCAGGCACGCATCCGCCAGGTGCGCGTGCTGGAACGCACCCAGTGTTGGGCCCAGGCGCATGCGTTGGCGCTGCAACTGGCAGCAGCGCCGGCCAACGCCCTGGAGGTGCAGGCGCTGGAGCGCATGCTGCCGCGGCTGGCGCGCAAGCTTGGCGGCCCACCGCAGCGCCGCCAGCGGGCGGCGCCGCTGGAGCTGATTGAGCTGGAACTGCCCCGGGCCCATGCAGCACTGGGTGTTGAAGAGGCCGTACGCCAGCACTTGGCGCAGGCGGGCGGGCAGGTGCATTACGTAGAGAACACGCTGTTCAACAGCCTGTTCGGCCTGCTGTGCTGGGAGGCCATTTTTGCGCCGGTGCCGGGCGCGTTCTTTCACCCGTTCCAGGCGGCGCCGCAGGACCTGCATGACAGTGACTTCCAGCACCGTCGCAGTGAGGATTTCGCCCGCTGCCTGGGCCGCCTCGAAGACGGCAGCCACCGGCAGGCGATTCTCGATTGCTATGCGGCCAAGCGGGGGTTGCAGTCACCGTTCGTGTTTTGGGGCATGCTCAGCGAGGCGCTGCTGCAGCAAGCCTTGGCGTGCCTGCCCGGCGAGCACCTCAAGCAATGCTTTTTGCGCTTGTTGCAGGACATACGCAACAACCGTACCGGCATGCCGGACCTTATCCAGTTCTGGCCAGAGCAGGGCCGCTACCGCATGGTCGAGGTGAAAGGTCCGGGTGACCGCCTGCAAGACAACCAGTTGCGCTGGCTGGAGTTCTGCCGCGCCCATGGTCTACCGGTGGCGGTGTGTCACGTGCGCTGGAGCGATGCGGCGTGAGCTACAGTGTGGCGGTGCGTGCCTTGTGCGAGTTCAGTGCCAAGGTGGGCGACCTGGACCTGCGCTTCACGCCTTCGCCCACCGCACAGGAAGGCATCGAAGGCCATCGTCGGGTGGTCGCACGCCGGGCGGCCGGTTACGAATCGGAAATCCTCCTGGAAGGTGAATACCAGGCCCTGCGAGTGCGCGGCCGCGCCGACGGCTATGACCCTGCCTGCAATCGCCTCGAAGAAATCAAGACCCACCGCGGTGACCTGGCGCGCCAGCCCGCCAACCATCGCCAACTGCACTGGGCCCAGGCCAAGGTCTATGCGTGGCTGATGTGCCAGGCCCGGCAGCTGCCTGCGATCGAGGTGGCGCTGGTGTACCTGGATGTGGACAACGATGGCCAGACACTGATCAGCGAGCACTACACAGCGGGCGATCTGCAGGTGTTTTTCGAGGCCCAGTGCCAGCGGTTTCTGGCGTGGGCACATTATCAGCAACAGCGCCTGGCCGAACGTGACCACGGGCTGCAGGCGCTGACCTTTCCCTACCCGCAGTTCCGCCAGGGCCAGCGGCAGTTGTCCGAAACCCTGTACAAAGCCGTGAGCACCGGGCGCTGCCTGATGGCGCAGGCGAGTACAGGGATTGGCAAGACCCTGGGCACGCTGTTCCCGCTGCTGAAGGCAATGGTGCCGCAACAGTTGGACAAGGTGTTTTTCCTGACCGCCAAAACCCCAGGGCGGGCGTTGGCGCTGGACGCTATCAGCCAGATCACCGCCAGCGCCCCTCAGCCCGCCCTGCGCACACTTGAACTGATCGCCCGTGACAAGGCGTGTGAACACCTCGACAAGGCTTGCCATGGTGAGTCCTGCCCCTTGGCTGCCGGGTTCTACGACCGGCTGCCTGCCGCACGGCAAGCGGCGGCCGGCTTGCCCCTGCTTGATCGTGCCCGGCTGCGGGAAGTGGCCCTGGCCCACCAGGTGTGCCCCTATTACCTGGGGCAAGAGATGGCACGCTGGGTCGATGTGCTGATTGCCGATTACAACTACTACTTCGACGCGCATGCGCTGTTGTTCGGGTTGAGCCAAACCAACCAGTGGCGGGTAGCGGTGCTGGTGGATGAGGCGCACAACCTGGTGGAGCGCGGCCGCAGCATGTACAGCGCCAGCCTGGACCAAGGCCAGTTGCACGCGTTGCGCCAGGCCAAGCCGCCAGGCCTTGGCAGCGCACTGGACCGTGTGAACCGGCAGTGGAATGCGCTGTACAAGGAACAGCGTGCGCCCTATGAGGCCAGCGAGCACCTGCCAGAGGGGCTTCTACGCGCCCTGCAGCAGTGCGTGGGGTTGATTCAGGAACAGATGAACCAGGCCCCTGCGCACATTGACCCGGCGCTGCTGCAGTTCTTTTTTCAGGCCCTGCAGTTCACCCGCGTGGCAGACCTGTTTGATGAACACTTTCTGTTCGACATCACCGTGCGCCAGGGCCCGCGCAAGCGGCGGCTGGCAACCCTGTGCCTGCGCAACGTCAACCCTGCGCGGCTGCTGGGCCCACGCATGCGCGCGGCACGCAGCGTGACGCTGTTCTCCGCCACCCTGAGCCCGCAACGCTTCTACCGTGACCTGCTGGGCATGCCTGCCGACACCGCTTGGCTGGAGGTGGCCGCGCCGTTTCGTGCCGAGCAGTTGCAGGTACGCATCGCCAGCCAGGTATCCACCCGCTATCAGCAGCGTCACGCTTCGCTTGCCCCCATCGTCGAGTTGATTGCACAGCAGTACCAGGCCCAGCCGGGGAACTACCTGGCGTTTTTCAGCAGCTTCGAATACCTGCAGCAAGTGGTCGGGTTGTTGACACAGCAGCACCCGCAACTGCCCGTGTGGGCCCAGGCGCCTGGCATGGACGAGGCTGCCCGTCAGGGTTTTCTCGACCGCTTCGTTGCCGATGGCCGGGGTGTGGGGTTTGCGGTACTGGGTGGGGCGTTCGGTGAAGGTGTGGACCTGCCAGGTACGCGGTTGATCGGGGCGTTCATCGCCACATTGGGCCTGCCACAGGTCAACCCGGTCAATGAGCAGTTCAAACAGCGCTTGGGCCAGCAGTTTGGTGCAGGGTTCGATTATGCGTACCTGTACCCGGGGGTGCGCAAGGTCATCCAGGCGGCGGGCAGGGTGATACGCGGGGACCAGGACCAAGGCGTGCTGGTACTGATTGACGAGCGCTTCACCGAACCCCGGGTCCAGCAGATGTTCCCCGGTTGGTGGCCGCCTGCAATCGGCTAACCCGGCAGGCCATCCGCCCGGGGTTGCAACAGTATCGGCAGGTAATGCCTCACGAACAACAGCAGTGCCATGCACCAGCACAAGGCAGACAGGCTGAACGCCAGGGGGGTGAGAAGGGGCAATATCACCCGCGCCAGCGCCGCCAGGTGCAGCAGTGCGAACCCAGCGGCTACGCTGGCCGGCACGCTCAACGGGCGGCCCGTGTGCCCCAGGCTCACCCGCGCCATCATTGCCAGCATCAGGCCGCTCATCGCGCCCACGGTCAATGCATGGATCACAAGGCTGGGGCTGACGTTCACCCCAGCGTGCCATAACGCCATGCCCAGGGTGGCCACGGCAAGCCAGGCATAGGCCAGGTGCAGCGACCACAGCAGCGGTATGCCCCAAAGCCTGCGGTCATGCCACAGCAGCAGGCGGGCAGCGTGCAAGGCGAACAGGCAGCCAAACAGCACGGCCAGGCCCCACTGGGGCGCCTGGCCGAAGCCTGCTGCCATGGCCAGTGCCGCCGTGACACTGAGCACCAGGCAGCTGCGGTCCAGCCAGGGGCGTGGTGTGCTTGCCGTCATGTTGCCCAGGCCGCGTTGGGTGAAGAACGGAATCACCCGGCCACCCAGTACGGTCATCATTGCAGCCACCAGCCACAACCCGGCCAACACGCCTTGCCGCTGCAACGGCTCGTCCTGGCGCAGGAAGCCTGCGAGGGTGAGCCATTGGCAGCCCGTAAAAACCAACACCAGCACGACAATCGGGTAGTTGTTGCGCAACCGCCGCTGCACGATTGGCCTGGCCAGCGCCAACGTCACCAACGGCAGAAAACCACCCTCGATCACCACAAGCCACTCAACAGGCAGCGCCAGGAACCAGGCCGCGCGCCCCAGCAGCCATATCAAGAACAGTGCCTGAAGGCTTCTCCCATGCAGGCCGGGTAATCCGCTCCAGTTTTGCACCGCAGTTAGCAGAAAGCCGCCGACGATGGCTGCGGTAAAGCCGTACAGCATTTCGTGACGGTGCCAGGCCAGCATGCCTCCGGTGGGCACGGGTGCGGACACGCCGGCCAATGTGCCTGCCCATATCATCACAGCGATCAGCGCAAACACAGTGCCGGCCAGGAAGAACGGGCGGTACGCAAGGTTCCACAGCGGTCGGCAACGGCGGGACTCCATCAAGGGTACGAGCATGGTGATGCCTTAGATCTACCAGGATGATTCAGGTAACATCAGGATCTGTGCCAATGCTGCAGCCCTTGAATATCAAGGTGATGGCACTGCTCAAGGTCCTAATGACCCTACCAGCCGCGAGTCAAAATGACTCGCATCATGTCGCTTTGACTCGTTTCATTTCAAGATTGCCCTCGCCACTTGCCGCTGCCACAGGATCCACGTTTTGCCCGATCTTCCGAACAACCCGTTGCTGCAGTACATGGCCCGGCTGGCGCCGTCCAGCCAGCAGACCATGCGCTACGTTCTTCAGGACACAGCCGACCGGCTTGGTTTCGTCGACTGCAACCTTGCCGACGTCCCCTGGCACAAGCTCGAGCCTGGCCATGTGATTGGGCTGGTGTCGGCCCTGCGTGAAGACGGCTATGCCCCCAACAGCTCATCGCTGTATGTGAATGCCATTCGTGGGGTGATGAACGAAGCCTGGCGCCAGGGGCTGATCGAGCATGAACACTTGCAGCGCATGCGCGAGGTGAAGCCTGCCACAGGCACCCGGTTGCCGCCTGGGCGCAACCTGCGGCGTAGCCTCATTCGCGAGCTGATGGATGCCTGCGCCGCCGACCCGCGCCCGCAAGGGGTGCGGGATGCGGCAATCATCGCCCTGCTGTACGGCACCGGCATGCGCAAGTCCGAGTCGGTGGACATCAACCTGGACCAGGTGGATTTCCAGGAGCGCAGCCTGCAAGTGGTGGGCAAGGGCAACCACCAATTGATCAAGTACGCACCGCCTTGGGCCTTCGAAAAGCTGCAGGCCTGGTTGAGCCTTCGCCGCGAGGCGTTACCTGCCGGCGCAGAAGACGACGCGTTTCTGTTCAACCGCATCCGCCGTGGCAACCACATCACCCGCGCGCGCATCACCAAACATGCGATTTACTACATCGCCCGCCAGCGGGGGGCACAGGTGGGTGTGAAAATCATGCCCCATGACTTTCGCAGGGCCTTCATCACCCGCGTCATCGAAGAGCACGACCTGTCGATCGCCCAGAAGCTCGCCCACCATGCCAATATCCAGACCACCGCCATTTATGACCGGCGTGACGACAACGAACGCCGTCGGGCGGTAGACCGTTTCGACTATTAACCCGCCAGGCACTGAAACAGCGCCCCCAGCCGCCCTTGGATAGTGCGCCGTGCCCGACACCGGCGCAGGCCTGCTACAGGTTTAATCTGAGTTCACCTGCGGAGTTGGCCCGCAACCTGCTATATCCAGCCTGAGAATTTGATCGAGTGGTCAGGCCGTGCGCATACCGATATGCGCCAGCCTGGCCCTCGCAACGGCCATCAAGGCCACGGATTTCAGGGGCCGCAGGATGTCGCTGGCGGAGCATATTGCAACACATACCGATGAAGCCGGGTGGAGCGCCTACCTGCAACTGCGCTTCATTGTGCGCGATGGCGTGACCCGCCTTGGTGCGCGACGCCATTACGGACCCCTTTTGGTGCAAAGGCCGTTTTACCCGGAGGGTGCGCCATGTCATGTGTACGTGCTGCACCCGCCTGGGGGCATTGTCGCCGGCGACCGGCTGGAGCTGGACATTCACCTTGACCCCGGCAGCCACGCGTTGCTGACCATGCCCGGGGCCAGCAAGTTCTATCGCAGCATTGGCCCCACCGCGCGCCTTGCCCAGCACTTTCACCTGGGCGCTGGCAGCACGCTGGAATGGCTACCCCAGGACAGCATCTTCTTCTCTGGCGCCCGGGCCAGCCTGGACAGCCGTTTCACCCTGGCGCCAGGCGCAAGGCTGCTGGCTTGGGAAACCCTGTGCCTGGGCCGGCCGGTGATGAACGAGCAGTTTTTGCAGGGGGCGCTCGACAGCCGGCTGCGCATCGAACTGCCCGGCGAGCCTGGCCTGCACGAGAGGCTGCGTATTACTGGGGGTCGCCTTGAAAAGCTGGGTGGCTACCCGCTGCTGGCGACCCTGTGCGTTGCACCTGCTGATCAGCACACCCTCGACCAGGTACGGCCCTTGCTCGAAGACCTGGGTAACCCGGGTGGCGCAACCCTGCTCGGGTCGCTGCTGGTCATCCGCCTGCTCGACCACGACAACCAACACTTGCAACACACCCTGCAATGCCTGTGGCGAGTGCTGCGCCCGGCCGTTCTTGGCCTGCCAGCCTGCCCACCGCGTATCTGGGCTACCTGAGAGAGCATCCATGGAGCTGACACCAAGAGAGAAAGACAAGCTGCTGCTGTTCACCGCTGCGTTGCTGGCAGAGCGGCGCCTGGCCCGCGGCCTGAAACTCAACTACCCCGAAGCGGTGGCATTGATCAGCGCCGCTGTGCTGGAGGGCGCACGCGATGGGCGCACGGTCGCAGAACTGATGAGCCTGGGGCGCGAAGTGCTGACCCGGGAGCAGGTGATGCCCGGCATCGCCGAGATGCTCCAGGACGTGCAGGTGGAGGCGACCTTCCCCGACGGCACCAAGCTGGTGACCGTGCATGAACCCATTGTCTGACTACGCCCAGGGTACTCCCATGATTCCAGGTGAAATCCAGGTCGCCGAGGGCGACATCGAACTCAACGCCGGGCGTGACACGGTCAGTGTCAGCGTGGCCAACCACGGTGACCGGCCGGTGCAGGTCGGCTCCCATTACCACTTCTATGAAGTCAACCAGGCCCTGGTGTTCGACCGTGAGCCCACTCGCGGTTTTCGCCTGGACATCCCGGCCGGTACGGCGGTGCGTTTCGAGCCGGGCCAGGCGCGCACCGTGCAGCTGGTGGCCTATGCCGGAAAGCGCGAAATCTACGGGTTTCAGGGCAAGGTGATGGGCGCGCTGGAGGGCAGGGCATGAGCCGTATTTCCCGGCAGGCCTATGCGGACATGTTCGGCCCCACCGTGGGGGACAGGGTGCGCCTGGCCGACACGGCACTGTGGGTCGAAGTAGAACAGGACTACACCCTGTACGGCGAAGAGGTGAAGTTCGGCGGCGGCAAGGTGATCCGCGACGGCATGGGCCAGGGGCAGATGCTGGCGGCGGACGCCATGGACCTGGTGCTCACCAACGCGCTGATCATCGACCACTGGGGGATCGTCAAGGCCGATATCGGCATCAAGCACGGGCGCATCGCTGTCATTGGCAAAGCCGGCAACCCGGACGTGCAGCCTGGCGTCACCGTACCGGTTGGCCCGGGCACCGAGGTGATCGCGGCCGAAGGCAAGATTGTCACCGCAGGTGGGGTGGACTCGCACATCCATTTCATTTGCCCGCAGCAGGTGGACGAAGCCCTCAACAGCGGTGTCACTACGTTCATTGGTGGCGGCACAGGCCCCGCTACCGGCACCAATGCCACCACGTGCACCCCAGGCCCCTGGTACCTGGCGCGCATGCTGCAGGCGGCCGACAGCCTGCCGATCAATATCGGCCTGCTGGGCAAAGGCAATGCCTCGCGCCCCGAAGCCCTGCGTGAACAGATCGCCGCAGGGGCCGTGGGCCTCAAGCTGCATGAAGACTGGGGCTCGACGCCAGCGGCCATCGACTGCTGCCTTGGCGTAGCCGAAGAGATGGACATCCAGGTGGCCATCCATACCGACACCCTGAACGAGTCAGGGTGCATCGAGGACACCTTGGCGGCCATCGGTGACCGCACCATCCATACCTTCCACACCGAAGGCGCCGGCGGCGGGCACGCTCCGGATATCATTCGCGCGGCAGGGCAGGCCAACGTCCTGCCGTCTTCCACCAACCCGACGCTGCCCTATACGGTCAACACGGTGGACGAGCACCTGGACATGCTGATGGTCTGCCATCACCTGGACCCCAGCATCGCCGAGGATGTGGCCTTTGCCGAATCGCGCATCCGCCGTGAAACCATCGCCGCCGAGGATATTCTCCACGACATGGGCGCCTTCGCCATGACCTCGTCCGACTCCCAGGCCATGGGCCGGGTAGGAGAAGTGGTGCTGCGCACCTGGCAGGTGGCGCACCAGATGAAGCTGCGCCGGGGCCCGCTGGCCCCGGATACCGCCTACAGCGACAACTTCCGGGTCAAGCGCTACATCGCCAAGTACACCATCAACCCCGCGGTTACCCACGGTATCGCCCATGAGGTGGGCTCGGTGGAAGCCGGCAAGCTGGCCGACCTGGTGCTGTGGTCGCCGGCGTTCTTCGCGGTCAAGCCGGCGCTGGTGATCAAGGGCGGGATGATCGTGACAGCGCCCATGGGCGATATCAACGGCTCCATCCCCACCCCACAGCCTGTGCACTACCGGCCCATGTTCGGGGCGCTGGGCGCAGCCCGGCATGCCACGCGCATGACGTTTCTGCCCCAGGCCGCCATCGACCGCGGGCTGGCACAGGAGTTGAACCTGCGCAGCCTGATCGGTGTGGCCCGGGGTTGTCGCCGGGTGCGCAAGGCCGACATGGTCCATAACACCCTGCAGCCAGTGATCGAAGTCGACTCGCAAACCTATCAGGTGCGTGCCGATGGCGAGCTGCTGGTGTGCGAGCCGGCCACGGAACTGCCCCTGGCCCAGCGTTATTTTCTGTTCTGAAGGAGCACTGATGATTGTCCTTACCCGCCGTATTTCAGACCCCGGCGCCCATGCTGAAACCGGCACCGTCACCCTGGACGTCGACAGCCGTATCAAGAGCCGCCTGCGGGTGACCTTGGACGATGGCCGCGAGGCCGGGCTGATGCTCGATCGCGGCCACCTGCTGCGTGGGGGGGAGTGGCTGGCCGACGCTGCAGGTACCCAGTGCATTCGTGTGCTGGCGGCACCGGAGGCGGTGTCGACGGTGCGCTGCAGCGACCCGCACCTGCTGGCCCGGGCTGCCTATCACCTGGGCAACCGCCATGTGCCGCTGCAAATCGAGCCCGGCCTGTTGCGCTTCCAGCATGACCATGTGCTGGACGACATGCTGCGTGGCCTGGGGCTGACGGTGGAGGCCGAACAGGCCCCCTTTGAACCTGAGGCGGGGGCCTACCAAAGTGCGCCCCATGGCCACAGCCACGGCCACGATCATCCGTTCGTGCGCCTGCCTGCCCATTCCTGAACTGCACTGGAGCTGATAATGAAAAAGACCCTGCCACTGTTGCTGCTGATGCTGGCCGTACCCGCTTTCGCCCACCCTGGGCATGACACCAACCCCTTGCAGGATGGCCTGCTCCACCCGCTCACCGGCCTTGACCACCTGCTGATGCTGCTGGGTACCGGCGTGCTGGCCGCCCTGACCCGGCGCAACCTCACCCTGCCACTGGCGACCCTGGCCGCGATGTTCGCCGGTGCGGTGTTCGGCCACCTGTTCGGTGGTGTGCTGGGCATGGAAACCCTGATTGCCGGCTCGCTGGTGGTCGCCGGTGTTGCCCTGCTGCTGCCAGGGCGGCAGGTACTGCTGGCCATGGCCATGCCGATGTTCGCGTTGTTTCACGGTTGGGCTCACGGCGTCGAAGCCACGCCAAGTGCCTTCTGGCAGTTCAGCGCAGGCTTTGTGCTGGTCAGTGGCCTGCTGTTGGCCGGCGGATTTGCCGTTGGCTGCCTGCTGCGTCGCCACACCGGGCTGCAGAAAGTGTTCGGCGGCGGCTTGCTGGCCAGCGCCGCCATGGTGCTGGCCGGTTGATGAGCAGCGACCTGGCGTTACTGCGCTTGCTGCAGCTGGTCAGCCCTGGCCTGCCGGTGGGTGGTTTTACCTATTCGCAAGGCCTTGAGTGGGCGGTGGAAGCTGGCTGGGTGAAGGACCTGGCCGGGTTCACTGCCTGGCAGCGCGAGCAGATAGACGACACATTGGCCTGCCTCGACTGGCCGGTGCTGGTGCGCCTGTACCACGCCTGCCTGGCCGAGGATGCTGCGGCGTTCGAGCACTGGAGCCGCTTCTTGCTCGCAAACCGCGAAACCGCCGAATTGCGCCTGGAAGAGCAGCAGCGTGGGGCTGCGCTGGCACGTTTGCTCGACGGCTGGCAGTTGGGCCAGGCCCCGGCCTGGCGAACCAGCCTGGAGATGACTCAACTGGGTGGCATGGCCTGGTTGGCAGCCCAGTGGGCCATCCCCCTGCGGAAGCTGGCCCTGGGCCATGGCTTTGCCTGGCTGGAGGGCGCCGTCATGGCTGGGGTCAAGCTGGTGCCTTTTGGCCAGCAGGCGGCCCAAACACTCTTACGCGACTTGAGTGTTGAGTTACCTGCAGCCTTCGACCACGCGCTGATGCTGGAGGATGAGCAGATCGGCGGCGGCTTGCCGCTGTTGGCCATCGCCTCATCGCGTCACGAAACCCAATACACCCGTTTGTTCCGTTCTTGAGGACTGCCTGAAATGCAAAGCTATCAACAACCCCTGCGCGTCGGTGTCGGTGGCCCGGTCGGCTCTGGCAAGACTGCATTGCTCGAAGCGCTGTGCAAGGCCATGCGTGACCACTACCAGATCGCCGTGGTCACCAATGACATCTACACCAAGGAAGACCAGCGTATCCTCACCGAGGCCGGCGCCCTGGAGCCCGAGCGTATTGTCGGCGTCGAAACCGGTGGTTGCCCGCACACGGCGATCCGCGAAGATGCCTCGATGAACCTGGCCGCCGTAGAGGCCCTGGCGCGCAAGTTCGGCAACCTGGAAGTGATTTTCGTCGAGAGCGGCGGTGACAACCTGAGCGCGACCTTCAGCCCAGAGCTGGCTGACCTGACGATCTACGTGATTGACGTGGCCGAAGGCGAGAAGATCCCGCGCAAGGGTGGGCCAGGTATCACCAAATCGGACTTCCTGGTCATCAACAAGACCGACTTGGCGCCCTATGTGGGCGCCTCGCTTGAGGTCATGGAACGTGATACCCAGCGCATGCGGCCACAACGGCCCTGGACCTTCAGCAACCTGAAAAAAGGCGAGGGCCTGCAGGCGGTAATCGATTTCATCGTCGAGCGCGGCATGCTGGGTGTGCGCACCTAGCCGGCCATGCCGTCAACCCGAATGGGCGACAGGGTCCTCGGTCAACTCATCCAGGCCGTCATCCTCACCCGGCAGCGCGGTGATCACGCTGAAGTCACTGACTTCTACCTGGCCACCGCCGTAGCCGAGCAGGTGAAATGAAAAGGCCTTGCGCTCAACGGGGTTGTCGAAACGGAACTCCATTTCAAGCGGCTTCTTGGCGGTCACCTTTACCTCGGCGGGCAGGCCCAGGGCCACTTCCTGCTCCATCTGCTTGGCCTTGAGCTGGATGAATGCTGCACGCTTGGGGTCGAGTGAGCGCACCTTGACCCTGACGCGCGTGTGCGAGCCCTGTGGCATTTCCAGATACTGTGCGCCAATCAGGTTGTCGGCCCAGTCGTCATGAATACGCTTGCGCAGCTGGATGGGGGAGGGGCCGCCGAACTGGTAGCGCAGGTTCAGTGGGGTCTGCAGCAGAGACTGGTCGAGTACCGCCGCCAATGCACCGACCTGTTGGCCCAGGTAGCTATCGCCCTGGCCCAGGTAGCGGGCCTTGTCGGCGATGAAGCCCTCGCTGGCATAGCGCCGGCAGCGCTGCTGGAAATCACACTCGGTGAACACCCCCTGCCCGTTGTGATAGCGCAGCATGCCATTGGTGAACGAGATCATCTCGCGGCCGGTGTCGTAATCCCGATACAGGGAGCGCCCACTCAGGGCCAGGGGGATGGGCAGTGCGAAATAGTCGAGTACGGAGGTGGCCAGGTCAACATGACCGTAGGTGCCTGACTTGACGGTTGGCAGCAAACGCTGCTCGGGTGCCAAAGTCAGGTTGAAGCCCCAGGACGAGGCAAGGCGCACACCGTCGATGCCATGGGATTCATCCGAGGTGACCACCACCAGGGTGTCCTTGAGTACGCCCTGGCGCTCCAGGGCGTCCAGGAAGCCGCCAAGGGCATCGTCCAGGTAGGCGACGGCCGCCTGTTTGGGGGTGTCGTAACGGGCCAGGTAATCCGCCGGTGCCGAATAGGGCTGGTGAGTGCCGACCGTGAGCAGGGTCAGCATCCAGGGCTGGTCCTGTTTGCGCAGCTGGCCCACGTAGTCCAGAGCACCTTCGAAGAAGGCGCGGTCATCCTTGCCCCACGGGAAATCGAGGTAGTTACGGTTGCCGAACCATTCCACGCCATGCACGGATTCAAAGCCGATGTGCGGCATGATGCGGTCCTTGGCCATGAAGCGCAGGCCCGCCCCTTGCAGGTAATGGGTGGTAAAACCGGCCTGGCGCAGTTGGGCAGGCAGGCACGCCTGGTTGCGCTCGGTCTGGGTCAGCAGCTCTACGCCTTTGGGGGTGCCATTGGCCAGCTTGTCGTAGTCGCCGCACAGCATGGCGTAGAGCCCACGGATGGTCTGGTGTGTGTGCAGCACGTAGTCCGGGGTGTTCATGCCCCGAGCCGCCCACTGGCCAAGCCTGGGCATGAGGTCTTCATCGAAGCGGCTGTGCAACGCCTCGCGATTAGGGCGCACGTAGGCCCCTGGGATGCCTTCTACAGTGATGATCAACACGTTGCGGGCGCTGCCGGTGGCGGCCAACAGGCGCTGGCCGTTCAGGTCGGCCTGGGTCAGCCCGGTACTGGGTAGGGGTGTGAAAGGCGCGCGCCCCTCGACAAGACGTTGCAGGCTCCCCACGCCCGCAGACAACACCTGGTGGCCAAGGTTGTACTGGCGCCATTGATCGGCATCCGAGGGCGCCAACTGCTGGCTGCCCCAGTGAATGGCGAACAGGCCCATGACACCGGCCCACGCACTGCGCGGCAACGGCGCGCCGGGTTGGCCACGGCTGCGCCATGCGCAGACCAGCCAGGTTAGCAGGCCTGCGCCCAGCAGGCCGGGCAGCCAGGCGTGGGCCAGGCTGCCGCCGGTGGAGTTTTCCATGAACTGCGGGTCGAACAAATAGGTGAGGTCGGCACTGGTCGGCAGCCTGCCCACCGCGCTGACCAGCTCGGCCGAAGCCACCCAGAGGCCCGCCCAGGCCAGCAAAACCGGCAAGCCCAGCCACCAGGGGCGGCGATACAGCAACAGCAGCAGAGCACCGCCCAGGGCAAGGTCCGACACGTAGCCAAGCGGGTTCGACCAGCCAAGCACGGTGCGCGCAACCAGGGGGATCACCAGCACCAGCATCGCCAGGGCGATCAACCGGGTGCGTGGGCGGTCTGACAGGCTCTTCACAAAAAACTTCCCTTTTGCCATTAAAACGTCATGCATCTGTGCTGGATGATAACAGGCAAGGGCGCTCGGAAGCCTTTGTGCAAAGGCCTGCCACACAAAAACCGAGCCCGCACAGGCGGGCCCGGTGTGTGCAACCATCAGAAGTAGTAAGGGAATTTCAGGCTGAACGAGAAGTCCGGGGCGTCATCGGTCAGACCGATGGACAGGTTGGGTACGATCGTGAGGTTGTTGCTGGCAGCGAAGGTCATGCCGATGTTGAAGTTGGCGGCGTTGTAGTCGCTGTTGGAGATGGTTTGCCAGTCACCACCATCGGGCTTGATCTTGCTCTTGCGGCCGATCTGGTCCGACACCGAGAACGACATGCTCATTTTTTCGTTCAGGGCAAAGGCGATACCGCCACCGATCTGCCACGAGTCACCCAGCTTGACGTCGCCCGGCACCTTGCTGTTGACCTGGGGGCTGATGTCACTGAACGAGTCTTGCAGGTTATAGGTATAGGACAGGCTGCCGAACAGCACTGCCGGGTCGAACGTCTTGACCAGCGAGATACCGGGGGTGATGGACCACACGCCATTGCCGGTCGGCAGGCTTTCAGGTACCGAGAGGTTGTCGTTGCCAGCCACCTGGCGCAGTTTGATGCCATACGGGTCCTTGCCGGTAGGGGCCTTGACCCGCAAGGTGGCAACGGCATCCGGCCAGCTCTCGGACTCGTCGAGGAACTTGTAGGCAACGCCCACGTTGATGTCGCCGATTTCCGGGTCACGGGTCACGCTGGCATCGGACGTGGTGGGCCCGGCGCCGCCGGCCCCCCCTGAAGAGTAGGTGGACTCGCGGTAGATCACGGGCACGTTGACGTCGAACTGCCAGCGTTGAGCCAGGTTGTAGCGGGCGGTCAGGTCCAGGGTCCAGTTATCGGCCTTGATGCGGTCCAGGTTGATGTTGCCGAGGAAGATCGAGTCCAGGGCCAGGAAGCCGTTGAGGGTCAGCGCACGGGTGTCGTAATGGGTGTAGGTCAGGCCGGTTTCCAGGCTGAACTTGCCACCGCCGAAGAAGCCACTGGCCTCGTCGTACAGGTTGGACACGCTCTGTGCAGGCTCCGAGTCTGCTGCCAACGCCTGGCCGTAGGAGCTGCCGGTGGTGCCAGGGGCCCCGGTGGCCACGGTCTGGCCACCCTTGACGCGTTCAGCCGGGGATTTCACCAGGCGCTTGGGCGGCGGGGCAGCAGGGGTTTCCTCAACCTGACGCACTCGCTGTTCCAGCACCATCAGCGCCTGCTGCTGGGCCTCGTAGCGGCGCTTAAGCTCTACCAACTCCTGTTTCAATGCTTCTACCTGCGGATCTACAGCGGCGTACAGCGAGGTGGCGGGTGCCAAGGTAGTCAAACAAACAACCGCTCTGAGCGTTAACGATCGTTGCATGGAATTGCCGTCCCTTCCGACTGCTTTGATGAGACTGAGCGTAGATCAGTATCCGAAAGTGCGAAGACCTTTAAGTTGGTCCAGGCTGCCATTGAGCGACGCGGCCGCAGGCAGGTTGTCGCGCATCACCACATTCAACGAGGTCACGTTGTTCACGAAGTTGCCATTGCCCAGCAGTGTGGTGTTCTGCATCAGCCCGCCCTGGGCCAGCCGTTGCACGGTGCTCCCCTGATTATTGTTGGCGTTGATGTTCAACTGCACGCCCACGCCGCTGGACGATACGCTGAGCGCACCGGCGCCATTTTCACCCACCAGCGTCTGGCCGGCGGCCAGCGCCTGGCCCTGGGGCTGGAAGACGGGCGCCTCGTTGGCCTTGGTGACGTTCACATCGACATTGTTGTAGGCGCTGTTGTTGTCACCGGCGGCGCGTACCACCTGGGTGACCCCTTGTGTCGTCCCCAGCCCGCCGCCACCGGTTACCGTACCGGTACCTTGAGCGCCCGCCGGGGTACTGGCATGGGCACTGGTGGGGACTTTTTCATCGATCATCGATACGTAGAACTGAGGTTTGATTGTGAATTGCTGCACCTGCAGGCTGCTGGTGGCACCAATCACCTCACCCTGGGCGTTCTGCCAGGTGCTGCTCATGACAATGCCGAAACTGACGATGCGCCCCGGCATCACGAAGCGCCCGCGCAGGTTCGCCAGCTCCTGGTCCCTCAGCTCGATGGGCTTGAACGTTTCGGCGTGGATGGGCAGGCTGGCGGCAAGACAGGCCATGGCCAGCCAGATTGGGGTCTTCATGGAATGCTCCCCGGCGCATCATGCACCTTGTCATTGGAAGAGGCGTTAGAAGAAGTCGCTTTTGATGAAACCGAAGTCCAGCAGGTCTGCGTCTTTGACTGGCGTGAAGCCATCCAGGCGGCCCTTGGCGGTGAGCGGCAGCGGTGGGTCTATCAGCGCGTTGTCCTTGTCGTACCCTTGGCCGATCACGGCAAAGATGATGCCGTTCCAGCCTTTGATGAAGTCATCGACCCTGTAGCGTTTGTGCCCCAGCACGGGGTCACCGATGTATACCCAGCCCCTGTCGACCTTCTGCATGACCACGAAATGCTTGTAGCCACGGATGTCCATCAGCACCACCACCGGGATGCGCACGTCGTGCAGGGTATCGGGTGCTACCCGGTAGCCACGGGCACGCATGCCCAGGCTCTCCACGTAGCGTTTCATGTCGAGCATCGAGAAGCCTTGCGTACGCACCAGGTCCTGGTCGGCGTGGGCCAGCATGCCTTCGATGATCTGATGTTCGTCCACATCCAGCCAGTAGGCCTGGCGCAGGATGGTGGCCAGCGCGGCAGCACCGCAGCTGAAATCGGTTTTTTGTTGCACCAGGTCGACGAACTTGCGTTCGCGCACACTCTGGATCGGTTTGAACACCACGGCACCGCCCGGCAATACAGACAGCGGCATCTGCGCGGCTTCGCTCACGCAGGCCACGCACAACAGGAACGCCAAGGCGATGGTGCGCATGATCGGTTGCCTTCTGGTGTGTTGGGGATAGGCCCTCCGAAGAGGGCCTTTGGCACGCCACTTAGAACGAGGTGTTGGAGATGGCCAGCGAGTTGCTCTGCTGGTTGCCCACACCTGCCGCCACGTTCACGCCCAGGTTGCCGCTGCCGCCGTTCACCGAACCGCTGAGGGTTGCAGTGTTGGTAACAGGGTTGGCCCAGCCGGTCGGGGTCAGCACTTGGAAAGACACGGTATTGCTCAAGTCGTAAGCGCTGCTTTCGCTGTAGCTCTTGGCAACGTCGTTCGAGGACTGACTGGCTGCTTCGCCAGACTTCTGATACGCCGAGGCCGAAGCGTTCTCGTACGACGAGTCATGAGACTTGGTGTACGAAGAATCACGCGACTTGTCATAGGAAGATTGGTGGGTTTTCTCGTAGTTCGAATCGAAGGCTTTTTCGAACGAGGAGTCATAAGCGCTTTGCTGCGACTTGTCGATCGAGGCGTTCAGCGAGGCATTCAGCGAGCCGTCGACGCTGTTGGTGCGGGTGCGGTCGCCGTTGCCGTTGTTGACGGTTACGGTGCGCGTGGCACCCGCTGCAGCTGCGAGGGTGGCGCTCAGGTTGGCACTGCTGGACGAGCTGGCGCTGCCGCTGGCCGAGCCGTTCATGCCCCAGCTGTTCGAGCCGCTGGCACTGCCGCTGTTGGAACCGCTGGCGTTGCTGGAGTGCGAGCCGCTGGCGTTCCAGCCGTTCGAACCGCTGGAGCTGGCGCTTTGCGAGCCGGCCAGGCTGAAGTTGGACGATGCGCTGCGGTTGTCGGTGGAGTTCAGGGTGCCTTCGCGCGAACTCGAGCCGGTGGCCGAGGTGGTGAAGGTCAGGGTGTCGACACGGTAGGTGCGGTCGGCGCCGTTGTTGACCACCAGGCCTGGGCCATTCTGGTCGGCCTTGGCGGTGGCCGTGGCGTTACCGATGCCAGCGTTGGTGTTGGCGATGGCCATGCTGTTTTTCTGTTGGTTCAGGTCGCCGCCGGCAATGTTGATGCCCACGTTACCCGAGCTGCCCTCGCCCGAGCCGCTCATCACGGCCGAAGACTGGGTAGACCAGTTGTCGACACGGTTGTTGTTGCTGTACTGGCTGACATCGGCATTGGCTTCGGCAGTGCCGAACACGAAGCTGTTGTCCAGGGTGGAATCAGCCGCCGCATTGGCGATCGCCGACGCGTTGCCCTGCTGGTTGCCATTACCGGACGCCACGTTGACACCCACGTTGCCGCTTGCGCCCGTGGCCGAGCTGCTCATCTCGGCCTGGTTCACAGTGCCCTGGTTGGTGATGGTGTTGCCGGTGCTGCGCTGGGTATCCAGTGCATCGGCTTTGGCCGAAATGGGCAGCCAGGTGGTGCTGCTGCCGTTATGGTAAGTGCGGCCGTTCTGATCAGCTTGTGCAGCTACAGCCATGACCGCCGCAATTGCGAAAACCAGAGGCTTGAGTGCCATCGAAGGTTTCATGGTGATTCTCCGTGCTCTTAAGGGTTAAGTGTCGTGCTTAACGAAAAGGGTCAATCCGCGACCCGTATGCTCAAGGTGTTGGCCATGCGGTTTCCCACCCCGGCACTCTGGTTCAGCTGTACCACCCCACGGCCACCGGTGAACGCCTGATCACTGGTCGTGACCTGGCGATGGCCGGCCGAGATGGCAGCTGAATCGGAGTTGTTGAGCAGCGCCACGTTCTGTTGCATGAGGACGCTGTCGTCGATGCTTTGCGGTTGTGCCCCGGTGCTGATACGCAGGGCGTTGGCCTGCTGCGTGCCGGCACCGGCACTCTGGTTGACGCCCAGGGCGCCACTGCCATGGCTGAACGCAGTGCCGCCGATACTGGCCTTGGCATCCATGGCAGGGTCTGCCGGTACGTTCAGGCGCTGACGGACCTGGGTACTGGCGCTGGCGCCGTGGCCGGCTGCGAAGGCGCGGGCGTTGGCCTGCTGCTGCATGTCGCCCGCCGCCTGGTTGACCGTCATGTTGCCTTGGTATCCGCTACCCGAGTTCTCGATGTCGGCGGTGTTGTTGACCGCAGCCGGTGGCTGGGCGAAGGCCGGTGCGCCGCACAGCGCGGCCAGCAGAAGCAGCATGGGCTTCATCTCACTTGCCTCCCGTCAGGATCTGCAGTGGGGCCAGGCCTTTCTGCACGCTTGAATTGACCATGTTCGAAATACCGTTGCCCGAGCCTGTCCCTCTGCCTGCGGCCAGGTTGGGCAGTTGGTTCTGATGCGACAGGTTGCCCCCCAGGTGGTCGGTCTGTTGGGTGATGAGCGAATTGATGCCAGCGCCGCTGCTGATGTTGGCGAAGTCGCCATCGCTCAGTTCGTTGGTTTGCCTGAGCACGTGGGCGACGGGGTTGGCGTTGACGGTGGTCGCGGAGGGGTCAGGCTGCAGAGGGGGTACTACCGCGTTGCGGGTCTGCACATCACGGGTGATCACGATGATGCCGTTGTCGGCCTGGGCCGACAGGCTCAGCGAGCCCAGCACGCACCCGATCAGCATCAGGTGGTTGAGGCGGTGGTTGATCTTCCTCACGACGGCGTTCCCTCTTCAGCCGCTGGCCTTGTTCAGCGATGCGCTAGCCAGAGCAGAAGCCGTGCCGCTTTTGAAAACTTCACCAATATCAATGGCTTGGGCATTTTGGAGGGGTGTTGAGGTGAGGATGTGTGTCAGCCCTGAGACAGCGCACCGCCGCCCAGGGCAGGCGAGCTGCTGCAATGGCCTCAATCTTGAGGGGGAAACTTGGGTGTTTCAGCGCCTTGACACTCTGCGGCAATTAACACCAAAGCCCCTGAATGCGGGGTATTCGGGGGCTGGCGTGTGTCACGTGCTTAACACTGGGGCGGTTATGACGTCGCGCAGCGCCCCATCAGGGTGGCGACTTGCTCGGCGGCCACCTGCTGACGCTGTTCCCAGGTGCCCTCGATAACATGGTAGGCCTGATGGTGGCGTTGCAGCCACTGCAGGCTGTCGTCGAAGAACTTCTGGCGGTCCTGCAGCGCCGGCTGGCTGCGTTGGCCATCCGCTACCCAAGGTACCCCTTGAGGGCTGAGCAACAGGTGCAGGTCGTAATGCCGCGCCAGCAATGCCTGCTCCAGCCACGGCGGGCACGCCGCAAACAAGGCTTGGCTCCACAGCATGTTGCTGAGCAGGTGGGTGTCGAGGATCAGCAGTGGCGGGGCCCCTGCACGTGCGTCATCTTCCCAGGCCAGTTGGCCGCGGGCGATGACCGGGATATCGGCATAACAGGTGTCCCGCCCTTGCTGGTCGATGAAGTAGCGCACGTACTCGCCTACCACCACACCCCCGAAACGGGCCTGGATCAACCCGCTCAGCCAGCTCTTGCCACTGGATTCCGGCCCGCACAACACCACGACCTTCATGGTTGCGCCAGCGCCGGGTCACGGCGCCACTCCAGCCAGCCGCGCAGAGCGATCAAGGTCAGCACTACGAAGAAACCCGCCGTGAAGTAGAGCTGCTGATGAAGGTACTGGCCGACGTAGGCGATATCGACCACCACCCACAGCGGCCAGCACTGCAAACGCTTCTGCGCCATCCACAGTTGCGCGACCAGGCTGAACCCGGTCAGGGTGGCATCCAGCCACGGCAGCGCGGCATCGGTGAAGCCGGCCATGCTGGCGCCCAGTCCTGCGCTCAGCACCAGGCCGGCGGCCAGGCCGGCGACCATTGGCAATGTCGCCAGGCGCGAGACCCGGCGCGCCTCTTCGGCGCGCCCGGGCCGTTTCCATTGCCACCAGCCGTACAGCTGCAAACCGGCGTAGGCCACCTGCAGCAACATGCCCGAGTACAGCTTGACCTCATAGAACAACCAGCCGTAGATCAGCACCGCGATCAGGCCGATGGGCCAGCACCAGGTGTTCTGCTTGACCGTCAGCCATACAGCGGTAACGCCGAGGACGGCGGCGATGAGTTCAAGGCCGGACATCGGCGATCCTTGGATAAATCGGGGAGGGGCGCGATTGTAGCCGTTCGCAGGGGTAAGGTGTAGGGCACAGGCTGCGGTCCAGCCTGTGCCTACCGTGCTGCGTGCATCAAACCCGGAACTGTCGCAGCAACTGCTCAAGGTCCTGGCTCAGGCGGCCCAGGGCCAGGCCCGCATCGCTGGACTGGCGCGCCGCTTCGGCGGCCTGCTGAGAAAGCCCAGCGGTATCCAGTACGTTGCGGTTGATCTCTTCCACGACGTGCGACTGCTGTAACGTGGCGCTGGCGATGGACGCGTTCAATGCGGTGAGGTTGTTCAACACCAGGTTGATTGCATCCAGGCTGGCGCCAGCTTCACGGGCCTGCTCGACGGTTTGGCGCGACGCTTCGCTGCTGGTGTCGATGGCCTTCACCGCCGCATCGGACTGGCTTTGAAGGTGCTCGATCATGGTGTGGATCTCAGCCGTCGACTGGGCGGTCCGCTGGGCCAGCAGCCGCACTTCGTCAGCGACCACGGCAAACCCTCGGCCCTGTTCACCGGCGCGGGCGGCTTCGATGGCGGCGTTGAGTGCCAGCAAATTGGTCTGCTCGGCGATCGAGCGGATCACCTCCAGCACACCCCCTATACGCGTGCTGTGCCCGGCCAGTTCACGAATGACCTGCACGGCCTGGTCGATGGTCATCGATAGCCGGTCGATTTGCGCCAGGCTGCCGTGGATAGCCTGCTGCCCATGGGCCACCTGCTGCTGGGCTGTGCGCATCTCGCCCGCCGCCTGCTCGGCCGTCTTGGCCACATCCTGCACGGCGTAGGTGACTTCGTTGACCGCCGTGGCTACCTGGTCCATCTGTAGCGACTGCTGGGCACTTTGATGTTGAGCGGCCCCGGCGTTGTCGCCCACATGGCCGGCCGAACGTGCCAGTTCATGGGCCGCCCCCTGCAGTTGGCCGACCACGCCCTGCAGCTTGCCGTTGAAGCGGTTGAAGTGTTCACCCAGGTGAGTGATTTCGTCCCGGCCATGGGTGTCCAGGCGCCGGGTGAGGTCGCTCTCGCCGCTGGCGATGGTGCCCATGGCCTCTACCGCTTCTTGCAAGGGGCGCGCGATGCTGCGAGCAATCAGCCGCACCACCAGGGCCAGCACCAGGGCGATAACCAGGCCCAGCAGCGATGCATCGCGCACCTGGCGGGCAAATTCGGCCTGCACGCCGTCGATGTATACACCTGAACCGATGATCCAGCCCCAGGGCTTGAACAGCTGAATATAGGAAGTCTTGGCAACCGGCTCACTGGCCCCGGGTTTGGGCCAGCGGTAATTGACCGGCCCGGCATCCTGTTGCCGTGCGAGCGCAACCATTTCGTTGAATACCGCGAAGCCGTCCGGGTCACGGATACCCGACAGGTCCTGGCCGTCGAGTTTGGGGTTGGTCGGGTGCATGACCATTTTCGGCCCCAGGTCGTTGATCCAGAAGTAGTCGTCGTGGTCGTAGCGCAGTGCCCGCACCACCTGCAACGCCTGTTGCTGAGCGGCCTCCCGGCTGAGCGTGCCGGCTGCTTCAAGCCCCTGGTAATACGCCAGCACCCCGGCCGCAGTCTGCACCACGTGGCGGGTTTTTTCGGCCTTGGCCTGGTACAGGTCGCCGTGGATCTGGCGCAGCATCAGCAGCCCCAGCACCACCAGCATGGCCACAGACACCAGCAGAATCAGCCACAAGCGGCTGCTGATCGACATCGATCTCAACGTCTTCATTCAGGTGCTCCCGTTTGTTCTTTTTATTCAGGTGCATCCAAGCACGGCTGGCTACGTGGCCCCACTCGACCAATGGCTAAGTGCTATCTCAGAAATAGTCTGCAGCAGGTCGCGTAAAGCCAATGCAAAGAGCCTCTGCTAGCATCTCGGCCGCGCAAGATGAAACCTTTAGGGGGCGTGAACTTTTCTTCTGGCTTTGTGACCAACAGGCGCTGTAAAAATGCCGGGCCGCGTGCGGCGACCTAAGCAAATCAAGAACAAGGGGCTTGTCATGCGCAAGCTTCATCGGGGGAATGATGGATTTTTGGACTGCCTTTCAGGCAATCATATTGGGCGTGGTCGAAGGGCTGACGGAGTTTTTGCCAATCTCCAGTACCGGCCACCAGATCATCGTTGCCGACCTGATCGGGTTTGGCGGCGAACGGGCCATGGCCTTCAACATCATCATTCAGCTGGCCGCCATCCTGGCGGTGATGTGGGAATTTCGCAGCAAGATCTTCGATGTCATCCGGGGCTTGCCCAGCCAGCCGCGGGCAAGGCGCTTCACCGGCAACCTGCTGCTGGCTTTCCTGCCTGCGCTGGTGCTGGGTGTATTGTTCGCCGACATGATCCATGAATACCTGTTCAACGCCATCACCGTGGCGGCCGCGCTGGTGGTGGGCGGGGTGATCATGCTCTGGGCCGAGCGCCGCCAGCACACTGTGGAGGTGGACCATGTGGATGAAATGGGCTGGGGCCATGCGCTGAAAATTGGCTTCGTCCAGTGCCTGGCGATGATCCCGGGTACTTCACGTTCCGGCTCCACCATCATCGGCGGCCTGCTGTTCGGCTTGTCGCGCAAAGCGGCCACCGAGTTTTCATTCTTCCTGGCCATGCCAACCATGGTCGGGGCAGCGGTGTATTCCGGCTACAAGTACCGGCACCTGTTCCAGCCGGATGACTTGCCCGTGTTCGCATTGGGGTTTGTGACGTCGTTCATTTTCGCCATGATCGCCGTGCGCGCCTTGCTCAAGTTCATTGCCAACCACAGCTACGCAGCCTTTGCCTGGTACCGGATCGTGTTCGGGCTGCTGATTCTGGCCAGTTGGCAGTTTGGCTGGGTCGACTGGACCACCGCCCATGCGTGACCAGCCGAGCCGCCACGCTCAGGCGGGTGTGCGCAATGTGCGCCTGAAGCTGCTGTTGTTGGGCGTATTGTGCCTGCTGCCGGGGCTTGGGGCTGCGCGCATGGCCTGGAACGACCAAACCTGGTGGCCACTGGCGCTGTACCCGGCCATGAGCCTGATCAGCCTGCTGCTGTACTGGCGCGATAAGCGCCAGGCCATCAGCCAGGGCTGGCGCACGCCCGAGAAGCTGTTGCACGCCAGCGAGCTGTTGGGCGGCTGGCCGGGTGCACTCGTGGCGCAGCAACTGTTCAGGCACAAGACACGCAAGGTGTCGTACCAGTTAGTGTTCTGGCCCATCGTGTTGCTGCATCAGGTGTTCTGGGCCGACTGGCTGTTTTTCCAGGGGCGCTATCTGCCCTTGGGCTGATGGGGCGCTCAGTTTGTTGCGGCCCATGGGGTAGGGCAGGCAGTGTGCTGGCACTGAGGTATAGTCAGGCCTCATGCGCTGAACCCGAGTAACCAGTGATTGACCTCAACGACCTGTTCATCTTCGTCAAGGTAGTGGAGCACGGCGGCTTCGCGGCGGCCTCCAGGAAAATCGATGTGCCCAAGTCCAGGCTCAGCCGCAGGGTGCTGGCGCTGGAAGAACGCCTTGGTGTGCAACTGATCCACCGTTCCACCCGCCGTTTTGCCGTGACCGAAATCGGTATGGACTACTACCGCCATTGCCAGGCCATGGTCGAAGAGGCCGAGGCGGCGGAGGCCAGGGTGCTGTCGGCCAAGCGCGAGCCCCAGGGCATCATCAGGATTACCTGCCCACCGGGGCTGGGGGCCCTCGGCGCCAACGCCATGATTGCCGACTTCATTGCCTTGTACCCCAAGGTGCTCGTGCACCTTGAAAGCACCAACCGTGTGGTGGACCCGTTGAGCGACGGGGTCGACATTGCGTTGCGGGTTCGTTTTCCGCCGTTGGCCGATGATGGCCTGGTAGTGAAGCGCCTGGGGGACAGCTGCCAGCGCCTGGTCGCGAGCCCTGGCCTGGCTGCGGGGTACGATCACGGCGACCCGCTGCAGGCGTTGGCGAAACTGCCGACCATGGCGCTCTGGCCTGCCAGGCCGACCCATGAGTGGGTATTGTTCGACGAACTGCGCAATGCCTTGAGGGTGCAGCACGTACCCAGGCTGGTGACTTCGGACCTGAGCGCGCTGCATCATGCTGCGCTGATCGGCGTGGGTGCAGTGCAACTGCCGGAGATCATGGTGCGGGGCGACCTGGCAGCGGGCCGGCTGGTGGAGCTATCGCCCCACTATCGCCCGCAGAGCGGTTTGATTCATGCAGTGTTCACCTCACGCAAGGCCTTGCTGCCAGCGGTGCGTGCCCTGCTGGATATGCTCGGGGAGCGATTTGCGCTGCTTGAAACCTAGGCGCGCAAGCAGGGTTTTTCACGGTCCATTCGCTGGCATTGTCCCACCTATGGAACGAACTGACACAATTCCACCGCCTTAACAGCGTTTGTCGTTCCACGTAGGATGCTCCCATCCTGGCCGCGCTACATCGCGGTTCTCATTCCAAGGAGCGTCCCATGAAACTGTTGCACATCGATTCCAGCATCCTCGGCGACAACTCTGCCTCCCGTCAGCTCAGCCGCGAAGTGGTCCAGGCCTGGCAGGCCGCTGACCCGAGCGTCGAGGTGGTGTACCGCGACCTGGCAGCAGACGCCATCGCCCATTTTTCTGCAGCTACGCTGATGGCGGCCGGCACAGCCGAAGATATGCGGGACGCCGCTCAGGCGTTCGAAGCCAAGCTCAGCGCCGAAACCCTGGAAGAATTCCTGGCTGCCGATGCGGTGGTGATCGGTGCACCCATGTACAACTTCAGCGTGCCTACCCAACTGAAGGCCTGGATCGACCGCATCGCGGTTGCCGGCAAGACGTTCCGCTACACCGAGGCCGGCCCGCAGGGCCTGTGTGGCGACAAGAAGGTGGTGTTGGTCTCCACGGCAGGCGGCTTGCACGCCGAGCAGCCGACTGCCGTTGGCCATGAAGAATTCTTGAAGGTGCTGCTGGGCTTCATTGGTATCACTGACTTGCAAATCGTGCGCGCCCATGGGCTGGCGTATGGGCCTGAGCAGCGTACCCAGGCAATTGACGCCGCCCAGGCGCAGATTGCCAATGGGTTGTTTGCTGTGGCTTGAGGGGCGGTGCCTGGCGGGTGAACCCGCTGCCACTGTGGGCATGGCGTACTGGCTGTGGCAGTTCTATGCGCGACAGGTTTCAGCCTCATGGTGGTCGGTGGAACAGGAATACCGTTATGCTGTAACGAAATATGTCTAATTCGTTCGCATAAGGAAAACCCACAATGCCGCTCAAGGACCTGCTCATCGCGCTGGTGGTAATCGTCGCGTGGGGCGTCAACTTCGTGGTGATCAAGGTGGGCCTGGACGGCCTGCCACCCATGCTGTTGGGGGCGTTGCGTTTTCTGTTGGTAGCCTTCCCGGCCGTGTTGGTGATCAAACGGCCCAAATTGCCCTGGCGCTGGCTCATCGCCTACGGCGCGACGATTTCCCTGGGGCAGTTCGCCTTCCTGTTTCAGGCCATGTACAGCGGCATGCCGCCTGGCCTGGCATCGCTGATTCTGCAGTCGCAAGCGTTTTTCACGCTGGGTTTTGCTGCGCTGTTTCTGGGTGAGCGCTTGCGCGTGGCCAGTGTGCTCGGCCTGCTGGTGGCCGCCAGCGGCCTGGCGCTGATCGGTAGCGAAGATGGCAGCCATGTGCCCGTGCTGGCGCTGGTGCTGACCCTGTGCGGCGGGGCGATGTGGGGGTTGGGCAACATCATCACCCGGCGGTTCGGCTCGGTGAACCTGGTGGCCCTGGTGATCTGGGGCGGGCTGATCCCACCGCTGCCGTTTCTGTTGCTGTCGTGGTGGCTGGAGGGGCCGCAGCGCATCGGCCATGCCTTGGCCAACATCGGCTGGAGTTCGGTATTTGCCCTGGCCTACCTCGCTTTCGTCGCCACTATCATCGGCTACAGCCTATGGAGCACGCTGCTGTCGCGGCACCCGGCGGGCAAGGTAGCACCGTTTTCGCTGCTGGTGCCGGTGATTGGCCTGAGCTCCTCCGCGTTGCTGCTGGGCGAACGCCTGACCACGGTGCAGGGGTGGGGCGCGTTACTGGTGATGGCTGGGCTGCTGGTCAACGTGTTCGGCGCACGCATCGGGCAACGGCTATTGGCCGCCCGCGGCTGAGCTGGCCCGGCGGTGCTGAGCCTTGAAGCGCTGAGCGGCCGACGGCGCCCCCGCCCAACGGCGGGGTTTTCTGGCGATTCATTGACACGCCTCAGGGCATTGCCCGGTAGTGCTCGCGTCTTCGTGTGGGCTATGGTCTTCTGACGCAGTCATTGCGTAACGGAGGATCGGACGCTCATGCGAGTCAGGGAACAGACGTATTGGCAATGGGCAGATGCCCATCTTCATAGCCGCTGTCACGATGAGGCGCTTAGTGACGGCACGACGCTGGACGTTCAGGTTCGCCTGTCGCGTCTGGGGGCTACACAACTGTTTCTAGGGTTGTACGCCCGCGACGGGCGCGCGTTGGTGGAGGAATATTACCCGGCGCGCCCTGGTGAAACCATGACCCGCGCCTTGGTGTGGGGGGTTGACCGCGCTCGGGCAATGGCCACAGGCGCGTTGCCTATGCCTACCCAGCGCAAGCGCCGGGCATGAAAAAGCCCGGCACCTGTGGCCGGGCTCTCTGTAGCAAGCCCCTCAGTTCAGCGGTTCGATGACCTTGACTGCTTGCTGCTGGCGAGCCGCGGGCCATTCTTGCTGCAAGGTCTGCAGTACCCGGCCGACAAACTCCGTGTCGGCGGCAGCCTTCTTGCCGACATAACCCTGACCGCGGCGGTACACCTTGAAGCGGGCACGCATGCTGGGCAGGTGTTCTTCGAATTCGTCTTCGATGGTATTAGGTGGCAGGCGGTCAAGCCGCACTTCGCCGCTCTGGCTGACCCACAGCAAGTGGTCATCGAGGCTGTCCTTGCGCAGGGCGAACAGCTCAGCCAATTGATCGATGGTTGGGTTGTCATTCAAGTTCATCATAAAGCCCCCATTACCTATTCTCAGGTGATTTTCACAGTTGGCGCCAACTCGATGTAGCGCATTGACAAGGCTGCTACCGCAGCATCGCAACAGGGGCTTTCTCACGCTGCCTTTTGGACAGATCCCTCTCCACGAACGGCCTGCGTTACCGCGCAGGCCGTCTGGAATACCCTTGCCACCGCTCCCGATCAGGGAGACGGCTCAATCATGCACAAGCCGGATGAACGGCGTCAACCGTTTTGTAGTGATTATTTTTGGGCACTACATTTTTGTCGATTTGTCTGACAAAGCGGATCTGCCGGGCCTCACCGAGCGTGCTGCTGGCTCTCCTGGTGACCAGGTTTACCCATGGTGAGCACGGCTTCGAATGGGTTCGAATCCAAACGTCGGTCGGGGTTGTCCGTTGCGCGACACTGCCAGGGGTTCCGGCGTTAGCGGGGCAGGGCGCAAACCCCTATCCTTCGGCGTTGCACAATGACAAGACGGGAATGTGATGAAGTACTTGCGTATGCTCTTCGACAATTTCACCCTGGCTTTGCTCGGGGTGGTGTTCATTGCCACCGTGCTGCCGTGTTCCGGTGAGGGCGCCGTCTATTTCGGCTGGCTGACCAACCTGGCGATCGGGCTGCTGTTTTTCCTGCACGGCGCCAAGCTGTCACGTGAGGCGATCATTGCTGGCGCCGGGCACTGGCGCCTGCACTTGCTGGTGTTTTCCTGCACGTTCGTGCTGTTCCCGCTGTTGGGGCTGGCGTTCAAGCCGTTGTTCCTGCCGCTGGTTGGCAATGAACTGTACCTGGGCGTGCTCTACCTGTGCGCACTGCCGGCGACGGTACAGTCGGCCATTGCCTTCACCTCGCTGGCCCGCGGCAATGTGCCGGCAGCGATCTGCAGCGCGGCCGCTTCAAGCCTGCTGGGTATCTTCCTGACCCCGTTGCTGGTGATGTTGCTGTTGGGGGCCAGTGGTGACACCGGTTCGGGCCTTGATGCGGTGTTGAAGATCACCCTGCAGCTGCTGGTGCCGTTCATGGCAGGGCAGATTGCCCGGCGCTGGATTGGCGCGTGGGTCAAGCGCAACGCTCGCTGGTTGAAGGTGGTGGACCAAGGTTCGATCCTGCTGGTGGTGTATACCGCCTTCAGCGAGGCGGTGGTCACGGGCCTGTGGCACACCGTGTCGCCGCAGCACCTGGCCGGCCTGTTTGCGGTCTGCGGCATCTTGCTGGCGGTGGTGTTGCTGGGTACCCACGTGCTGGGCAAGCTGCTGGGCTTCAACCTGGAGGACCGTATCACCATCCTGTTCGCAGGCTCGAAAAAGAGCCTGGCCACCGGTGTGCCCATGGCCCAGGTGTTGTTCGTGGGCAGCGGGATTGGTGCGATGATCCTGCCGTTGATGCTGTTCCATCAGATTCAGCTGATGGTGTGCGCGGTGCTGGCGCAACGTTACGCCAGCAGGGCCCATGAGCCACAGGATGTGCAGGCTGCGTCCTGACGAGGCGGGGGGGCCCCGCGCGCGGGGGGGGGGGGGGGGGGGGGGGGGGGGGGGGGGGGGGGGGGGGGGG
>NZ_JACVVH010000004.1:0-174806 GCF_016647865.1 Pseudomonas sp. S60
ATTTCTCGCATGGCCACTTGTGATGCTGATAATCTTTGTGACTATCAGTCCATACTCACAAGCACCCACACGAATTGCTTGATTCAATTTGTTAAAGAGCGTTTGGCTGAGAGCGTTTCGTCTCAACCGAGGCGCGCATTCTACGCTTTCCTCATTTGCTGTCAAGCGTTTATTTTGAAGTTTTTTGCGAGAAACTCGTTTAGCTTCAAACACTTGACTCGCTGCGATCGCTCGTAGCGGGAGGCGAATCATACAGCACTCAAGCGCGCTGTCAACCTTCATCTCAACCGCTTTTGATCGGGTGATCGTAGCGCCTCCAGAAACCCGTTAATCGCTTAACTCATTGAATCTCAAGAAGTTTTGCGTTCCGTTGTCGCTGGAAGTGGGGCGCATTATAAGGGGATTCGAGAGGGCGTCAACCGTTTATTTCATTAAAGTGAAACAAAAGCTGAAACAGCGCCGCCAATGGCGGCGCATCGCGAGCTACGCTCGCTCCTACGTTATAAAAGGTTACTCAGACTTGAGGGTAACTCGGGCGAACGACTTCTTGCCGGCTTGGCACACATGGCTGGCACCCAGGGCAAACATGAAATCACGGTCGACTGCAGCGCCATCAACCTTTACCGCTCCCCCGGCCAGCAGGTCACGTGCCTGCGCCGAGTTCTTCACCAGGCCAGCGCGATTCAGCACGGCAGCAATAGGCAGGCTCTCGGCAGACACCACTTCAACCTCCGGCAGGTCTTCTGGAAGCTCGCCTTCCTTCATACGGTTACCGGCCGCACGGTGGGCATTGGCCGCCGCCTCCTCACCATGGAAACGCGCAACGATTTCCTCGGCCAGCTTGATCTTGATGTCTCGTGGGTTGGCACCCTTTGCCACATCAGCACGCAGCCCCTCGATCTCTTCCATCGAGCGGAAGCTCAGCAGTTCGAAATAGCGCCACATCAAGGTGTCAGGAATCGACACCAACTTGCTGTACATCACCCCTGGCGCTTCCTGGATACCCACATAATTGCCCAGCGACTTGGACATCTTCTTCACGCCGTCCAGCCCCTCGAGCAATGGCATGGTGACGATGTTCTGGGCCTCCTGGCCATAGGCACGCTGCAACTCGCGCCCCATCAGCAGGTTGAACTTCTGATCGGTACCGCCCAACTCGACGTCCGCCTTCAGCGCTACCGAGTCATAACCCTGCACCAGCGGGTAAAGGAACTCATGGATGGCAATGGGCTGATTGGTGGTATAGCGCTTGTCGAAGTCATCACGCTCGAGCATGCGCGCCACGGTGTATTGCGACGCCAGGCGAATGAAGTCTGCCGGTGACAGGGTGTCCATCCAGGTGGAGTTGAACGCGACCTCGGTCTTGGCCGGGTCGAGAATCTTGAACACCTGCTGTTTATAGGTTTCGGCGTTTTCCAGCACCTGCTCGCGGGTCAGGGGTGGGCGCGTGGCGCTCTTGCCGCTGGGGTCGCCGATCATGCCAGTGAAGTCACCAATGAGGAACACCACCTGATGGCCAAGGTCCTGGAACTGACGCAGCTTGTTGATCAGCACCGTGTGGCCGAGATGAAGATCGGGCGCCGTGGGATCGAAGCCTGCCTTGATGCGCAAGGGCTGACCGCGCTTGAGCTTCTCAACCAGTTCCGACTCGACCAGTACTTCTTCGGCACCGCGCTTGATAAGCGCCAGCTGCTCTTCAACCGACTTCATAGACAAACCCGCAAGGCTCAGATTCAGGGGGAGCCAACCATACAAGATCGGCCGTCAAATACAAGTTCGCAAAGGGATGTGACCCGGACCCGGCATCGCGACGTCTACGCGCCCTTGCGTGAAAATGCTTTTGGTTATATTTTATACAGTTATTTCATCTTCATCATGTCATTCATCTTTTCCATTTCACCTTTTTCAAAGTCCTTAGCCCATGACCAACGAACCGCCTAAAGCGCCTCCGCTTTATCCGAAGACCCATATTCTGGCCGCCAGTGGCATCGCGGCCTTGCTCAGCCTGGCCCTGCTGGTATTCCCCTCCAGCGACGTAGAAGCCAAGAAAACCACCCTTAACCTGGAGCTGGAAAGCCCCGCCGAGCAGCTCAAGGACGAATCGCGCACTGCCCCGTTGGTACAGGCCGAAGGTGAGCAAGGCTCGCCGTTCGCCCAGATCGAAGAGCCGGCACCCAGCACACAGAATGCTGAGCAAAAAGCGTCGGCGACCGAGCCCGCCGCACAGGCTGCCAAGGCACCTGGCCACCGCGAGGTGACCGTCGCCAGCGGTGACACCCTCTCTACCTTGTTCGCCAAGGTTGGCCTACCTGCCAATGCCGTCCACGACATCCTGGCCAGCAGCAAGCAGGCCAAGCAGTTCAGCCAGCTGAAGCATGGCCAGGTACTGCAGTTCGAGCTGGACAAAGACGGCCAGCTCGCCAACCTGCACAGCAAAGTCAGCAGCCTTGAAACCATTCGCCTGAGCAAGACCGACAAGGGCTACACGTTCAACCGAGAAATCAGCAAACCGGTCGTACGCACCGCTTACGCCCACGGCGTGATCAAAAGCTCCCTGTCGGCCTCTGCCCAACGCGCCGGGCTGTCCCACAGCCTGACCATGGACATGGCACGGGTGCTGGGCTACGACATCGACTTTGCCCAGGATATTCGCCAAGGCGATGAATTCGACGTGGTCTACGAGCAGAAGGTCATGGATGGCAAAGTGGTCGGCACCGGCAACATCCTGTCAGCGCGCTTTACCAACCGCGGCAAGACCTACACCGCTGTGCGCTACACCAACAAGCAGGGCAACACCACCTACTACACGGCCGATGGCAACAGCTTGCGCAAGGCGTTCATCCGCACGCCGGTAGACTTTGCCCGTATCAGCTCGCGGTTTTCTGCAGGCCGCAAGCACCCCATTCTGAACAAGATCCGTGCGCATAAAGGCGTCGACTATGCAGCGCCTCGCGGCACACCGATCAAGGCTGCAGGCGATGGCCGTATCGAACTTGCCGGGCGCCGCGGCGGTTACGGCAATACGGTCGTTATCCAGCACGGCAACCGCTACAAGACCCTTTACGGGCACATGCAAGGTTTCGCCAAGGGCATCAAGACCGGCGGCACGGTCAAGCAAGGCCAGATCATCGGGTATATCGGCACCACCGGCCTGTCCACTGGCCCTCACCTGCACTACGAGTTCCAGGTGAACGGTGTGCACGTCGACCCGCTGAGCCAGAAAGTGCCGATGGCCGACCCGATCGCCAAGAACGAGCGCCAGCGCTTCCTGCAGCAGAGCCAGCCCCTGATCGCCCGCATGGATCAGGAAAAGGCCACGCTGCTCGCTTCCAACAAGCGCTGACAGCATGGCCCTCTACATTGGGGTAATGTCCGGCACCAGCCTCGACGGCCTGGACATTGCCTTGGTAGAACAAGGCGAGCAGCTTCAACTGCTCGCCACCCATTACCTGCCGATGCCCGACGACCTTCGCCAGGCGCTACTCAGCCTGTGCAGTAGCGGGCCCGACGAAATCGCCCGAGCCGCACTGGCGGAAAACCGCTGGGCCACACTGGCCGGTGAAGGTATTGCGCAGTTGCTGGCACGTCAGGGGCTGCGCCCCGAGGACATCCGCGCCATTGGCAGCCATGGGCAGACCATTCGCCATGAACCTGCACGCGGGTTTACGGTGCAGATTGGCAACCCGGCGCTGCTGGCCGAGGTCACGGGCATCCGCGTTGTGGCCGATTTCAGACGCCGCGATGTCGCTGCCGGAGGCCAAGGTGCGCCCCTGGTACCGGCCTTTCACGAAACCTTGTTCAGCCACATTGGCCAGCGCCTGGCAATCCTCAACGTCGGTGGTTTCAGCAACCTGAGCCTGATTGCACAAGGCACACCCGTACACGGCTTCGACTGTGGCCCCGGCAACGTGCTGCTGGATGCCTGGGTAGAACGCAAGCGCGGCCAGGCCTACGATGCTGACGGCGCATGGGCCGCAACCGGGAAGGTGCAACCTGCCCTGCTCGGTACATTGCTGGCTGATCCGTTCTTTGCGGGGAGTGGCCCAAAAAGCACAGGCCGTGAGGTGTTCAACCTGCCCTGGCTGGACAGCCACCTGGCCACGCTGCCCGCTTACCGCGACGAAGACGTGCAGGCGACGCTGCTGGAACTGAGTGCGCGCAGCATCATCGACTCGCTGAACAATGCGCAACCGGGTACCCATGCCCTGCTGGTATGTGGGGGCGGCGCCCGCAACGGCGCATTGATGGCTCGCCTGGCCCAGTTGCTGCCGCAGGCGAAGGTTGCAAGCACAGCCGCCTATGGCATCGACCCTGACTGGGTGGAGGCCATGGCGTTCGCCTGGCTGGCCCATTGCTGCCTCGAAGGGGTTGCTGCCAACCGCCCCAGTGTCACCGCTGCACGTGGGCTACGCATACTGGGCGCCATCTACCCTGCATAGCACCCTGCTGCAGGTAGCAAAACGCCGCGCAATTGCGCGGCGTTTTTTTGCAGCAAACTTCAGATCGAGAAGGAAGAGCCACAGCCGCAGGTGGTGGCGGCATTCGGGTTCTTGATCACGAACCGCGAACCTTCCAGGCCTTCCTGGTAGTCCACTTCGGCACCCGCCAGGTACTGGAAGCTCATCGGGTCAACCACCAGCGACACCCCTTCGCGCTCGACGATGGTGTCATCTTCGGCGACATCTTCATCAAAGGTGAAACCGTACTGGAAGCCCGAGCAGCCGCCACCGGTGACGAATACACGCAACTTCAGGCGGTCATTGCCTTCCTCGGAAACCAGTGTCTTCACCTTTTGCGCAGCGCCGTGGGTAAATTCCAAAGCCGTGGGGGTGAAGGTTTCGACGCTCATGTTGATTCTCCCGGCGTGGTAGCCGCCATAAAACTCGATGGCGGCTATTATCCGCTTTCCCGAGAAAATCGGTCAACAATAGCAAGCGTCACCCTGCCGCTTGCCATTCATCTGTGTCAGGGCAACAGGCCGGCATGGCCAAGGCCCATACGCTCGTCCAGGCCGAACAGGATGTTGAGGTTCTGCACCGCCTGGCCGGAAGCACCTTTGACCAGGTTGTCGATGACCGACAGCACCACCACCAGGTCGCCACCTTGTGGCCGGTGAACGGCGATGCGGCAGACGTTCGCACCGCGCACGCTGCGGGTTTCCGGGTGGCTGCCGGCGGGCATCACGTCGACGAACGGTTCGTTGGCGTAGCGCTTCTCGAACAGTGCCTGCAGGTCTACCGACCTGTCGGCAACCGTGGCGTACAGGGTCGCGTGGATGCCGCGGATCATCGGTGTCAGGTGGGGCACGAAGGTCAGGCCGATGTCCTTGCCCGCAGCCAGTCGCAAGCCCTGGCTGATTTCTGGAAGATGGCGATGGCCCTTGACCGCATAGGCTTTCATGCTCTCACCAGCCTCGCAGAACAAAGAGCCCACGGCCGCGCCACGGCCCGCGCCACTGACACCGGACTTGCAGTCGGCAATCAGGCGGGTCTCGTCAGCCAGCCCCGCCTCCAGCAAGGGCAAGAAACCCAGCTGGGTAGCGGTAGGGTAGCAGCCCGGTACCGAAATAAGGCGTGCCTGGCGAATCTTGTCGCGGTTCACCTCAGGCAAACCATACACCGCATCTGCCAGCAACTCCGGGGCGCCGTGGGGCTGACCATACCATTTGCCCCATTCTTCAGCGTCCTGCAGGCGGAAGTCTGCCGAAAGGTCGATCACCTTGGTGCCGGCAGCCAGCAGTTCACCCGCCAAGGCATGGGCCACACCGTGTGGCGTAGCAAAGAACACCACATCGCAGGCACCCAGCGCCTTGCTGTCAGGCACGCTGAATGCCAGCCCGTCGTAATGACCGCGCAGGTTCGGGTACATGTCCGCCACTGGCAAGCCTGCCTCGGAGCGCGAAGTGATGATCGCCACTTCCGCCTGTGGGTGCTGTGCCAGCAGGCGCAACAGTTCGACGCCGGTGTAACCCGTGCCGCCGACGATACCGACCTTGATCATAACGCTTGCCCCTTATCAACGAGTCGCCTGGAAAAGTCACGATGATAGGGGCGCGATGCGTCTGTAACAACTCTTCGGGTGCCCCTGATGACACTTGGGCACTACTATCTGACGACCGTGAATACCCTGAAGGAACTACCTCGATGCTCTATCTATGGATCAAAGCGCTGCATATCGTCAGCGTGGTCTGCTGGTTTGCCGGCCTGTTCTACCTGCCACGGCTGTTCGTGTACCACGCCCAAAGCCAGGACAGCGTCAGCCAGGACCGTTTCGTGACCATGGAGCGCAAGCTGTACCGGGGCATCATGAACCCGGCGATGATCGCCACGTACGTGTTCGGCATCTGGATGCTCTACCTCACGCCGGGCTGGCTCAGCCAAGGGTGGCTGCACGCCAAGCTGACACTGGTAATCCTGCTGACCGGCTACCATCACATGTGCGGCGCCCAGCGCAAACGCTTTGCCAGCGGCAGCAACACCCGCAGCCATGTGTACTATCGCTGGTTCAACGAAGTGCCCGTGCTGTTTCTGCTGGCTATCGTGATCCTGGTGGTGGTCAAGCCCTTCTGACGCAAAACGCAACGCCAGGCACCACAAGCTGTACACTACGCGCCCTCTTCAGCCCCAGGAGCCTTGCATGACCCGTTACGCCATGATCACCGGTGCTTCCAGCGGCCTGGGCCTGGCCCTGGCGGAAGCCCTGGCAAGGCGTGGGCGCAACCTGATCCTGGTGGCCCGCCACCGAGAAACGCTGGAGCCGGTGGCTATCGAGCTGACCCAGCGTTTTGGCGTTGAAGTGCTGTTGCGCGCCTGCGACCTCAGCCAGCCCCTGCGCCTGTCGGGCTTCGTGCTGGAACTCGAAGAAGGCGAGCGGCGCATCGACCTGCTGGTCAACTGCGCCGGCCAACGCACCTACGGGCCGTTCCTGGCCCACGAGTGGGCAGACGAGCAGGACCTGCTGGAAGTCAACGTTCTTGCCCTGAGCCGCCTGTGCCACGCCATTGGCAACCTGATGGCGGTACAGGGCGGTGGCCAGATCCTCAACGTGGCCGGCCTTGCGGGTGTTGCACCCGGCCCCTGGCTTGCTGCCTATGCCGCCAGCAAGGCATATGTCATGAGTTTTACACTGGCCCTGCGTGAAGAACTCGGGCGCACCGGCATCAAGGTTTCGGTGCTCTGCCCAGGCCCGGTGCGCTCATCGCGCCGGCGCATACCCCGCCTGGATGGCAAGGCCCGGTGCATCAGCCCGGAGGAACTGGCACTGTACACCGTACGTGCGCTGGACAAGAACCGCGCAGTGATCATGCCGGGCAGGCGCAACCGTTGGCTGGCATTCGCCCCTCGCCTGCTGCCGCGCTGGCTGGTGCGCAAGCTGGCCGGGGTCATCCACAGGCGCTATTGCCCGGCTGGCATGGAATAGCCACTGGGCGAGCGCCGCCCGGCTGAGTACACTCGGGCCGGACCTTCACCATGGAGCAAGTGCTGTGGACGATTTATTCATCAAGATCATCAACCGGGAAATCCCGGCAAAGATCATCTACGAGGACGACCAGGTTCTGGCGTTCCACGACATCGCCCCCCAGGCGCCGGTGCACTTTCTGGTCATTCCGAAAAAGCACATCCGCACCCTCAACGACCTGACCGAGCAAGACAAGGGCCTGGCCGGCCACATCCTGTTCACCGCCCAGCGTCTGGCCAAGGAGCTAGGCTGCGAAGAGGGTTTCCGGGTGGTCATGAACTGCAATGAACAGGGCGGCCAGACGGTGTACCACATCCACATGCACGTGCTTGGCCAGCGCCAGATGAACTGGCCGCCGGGCTGATCCACGGCAAGCGACCCTGATGCTATTGGGGTAAACTGTCGGGCACATTCTTGCGGAGGTGCCCGATGGCTACCGAACGTCACTATTCCCCGCTCGACCGCTTGTTGCTGCAGGCCGATACCGCCATGCGCACCTTGCTGCCTTTCAGCGGCCAGCCGTCCCGGCCTTCACCGGCCATCATCCAGCCCGACGTCGACCTCGATGCCCAACAGGCGCGCCATGTTGCCGGGCTGATGCGCATCAACCACACCGGTGAAGTCTGTGCTCAGGCGCTGTACCAGGGCCAGGCCCTGACGGCGAAACTGCCGGAAGTGCGCAAGGCCATGGAACACGCTGCAGAAGAAGAAATCGACCATCTGGTGTGGTGCGAGCAGCGCATTCGCCAACTCAACAGCCACCCCAGCGTGCTCAACCCCCTTTTCTATGGCATGTCGTTCGGCATTGGCGCACTTGCCGGGCTGGTCAGCGACAAGGTCAGCCTGGGCTTCGTCGCCGCCACCGAGCACCAGGTGTGCAAACACCTCGACCATCATCTCCAGCAAATCCCTGCCGATGACCAGAAATCCCGGGCGATTCTCGAGCAGATGCGCATCGACGAGGAACAGCACGCCGAAACCGCACTTGAGGCGGGCGGCTACCGCTTCCCGGCGCCCGTACGCTTTGGCATGAGTCTGCTGGCCAAGGTCATGACCAAGAGCACCTACCGTATCTAAAGGGCAGGCATGACCGAACGCTACCAAGCAACGGACCTGGCACGTGCGGTTGAGGCCGGGGTTCTGCAACCCGGCCAGGACCGGGCGCTGTTGGCGTTTCTGCGCCAGCAGCCGGCCGCTACCGGCAACCTGCAACTGGCGCACACGGCGTTCTACTTCGGTGCCCTGTTGATCATGGCGGCCATGGGCTGGCTGCTGAATGAGGCCTGGTTGCGCGTGGGTGACGGCGCCTTGTTGCTGGTCGCCAGCCTCTACGTCTTGTTCATTACCCTGTTCGCACTCAGGCTGCAGCGGCGGGCACAACCGGTGGCGGCCGGCGCACTGGCAGCAGTGGCGGTCAGCATCGTGCCCCTGGCGGTTTTTGCCGTCGAACGCCTTCTGGGTTGGTGGCCGCTGGAAGACACCCAAAGCAACTATCACCAGTACTACACCCATGTTCAGGGCGGCTGGCTGTTGATGGAGGCCGCAACCATCCTGGCCGGGCTGCTGATGCTGCGGCTTGTGCCCTACCCTTTCATCGTGATGCCGATTGCCGTGGCGCTGTGGTTCATGTCGATGGACATGAGCGAGTGGTTCTTCGGCTCGCCGTTCACCTGGGAGCAGCGCCGTGAAGTGTCACTGTGGTTCGGGTTGGCGACCTTACTGGTGTTTCTGGTGGTAGATGGCCGCACCCGGCAGGATTATGCCCACTGGGGTTATCTGGCGGGCCTCGCCGCGTTCTGGGGAGGGCTGACGCTGGTGGATAACGGCAGCGAATTGGGCAAGGCCGTGTATTGCCTCATCAACCTCGTACTGATCGCCATGGCCGTGCTGCTGCGCCGGCCGGTGTTCATGGTGTTCGGCGCGCTGGGCGTGGCGACCTACCTGGGGTACCTGGCTTACGAGGTATTTGTCGACTCGTTGCTCTTCCCGGTCGTACTGACCTTGATCGGGCTGGGGGTGATCGGCCTGGGGTTGTTTTACCAGAAGCGGCGTGAGCGGTTGAGCCAGTGGATGCGGGGAAGGTTGCCGGGGTGGGTACAGGTGGCCCTGCCAGCGCTGCGCAGCTGATGGCACGGGTCACCCCGCCAAATCAAGCCGTCACGTACAGTTCTGCCAGAGCCGGCGATGTAACCCAAAAACCTGCTTCAACCGAGCTCTACAATTTCGTAGCCATGGGTAATCTCGACCCCGGCACGCTCTAGCATGATCGATGCAGAGCAATACTTCTCAGCGGACAACTCAACCGCCCGTTTAACCTGGGCTTCCTTCAGCCCGCGGCCTTTGACCACGAAGTTCATGTGGATCTTGGTAAAGACTTTCGGGTCTTCGCTGGCACGTTCGGCCTCAAGGAACGCTTCGCAGCTTTCCACTGCCTGACGCGACTTCTTGAGGATGCTGACCACATCGAAGCTGCTGCAGCCGCCCAGGCCCAACAGCAGCATTTCCATCGGCCGCACACCCAGGTTGCGACCACCCGCCTCGGGCGGGCCGTCCATCACCACGACGTGGCCGCTTCCCGATTCGCCGAGGAACATTGCCTCACCGGCCCACTGGATACGTGCCTTCATCTGCCTGGACTCCTGAATTCAAAAAAGGGTGTCAGCTTAGACCTTGTGCAGCCGCGGGAAAAGTACATGAAGCACCGGTTTAATACCGAAACATTTTGTAAGCGTCTGATAAGCTGGCGCCAAATGACTGGCGCCTTCGCCGGCTTGCTGTTGTAAAAGCCTATGGGTCGTATCGAACAGGATTTCGTGATGGTTGCTTCTGCCACAACCCCCAAGCTCAAGAACATCGACAGGCTGCTGGCGCACTGTCAGCGCCGCCACTACGCCGCCAAGAGCAACATCATCTGCGCCGGTGATCGAGCAGAGACGCTGTCGTTCATCATCAAGGGTTCGGTCACCATCCTCATCGAAGACGACGAAGGCCACGAAATGATCATCGCCTACCTGAACAGTGGCGACTTTTTCGGTGAGCTGGGCCTGTTCGAACCCGGGGGAGCCGAACAACACCGCAGTGCCTGGGTCAGGGCCAAAACCGAGTGTGAAGTGGCAGAGATCACCTATGGCAAGTTCCGCGAACTGGCACGCCAGGACCCGGACATGCTCTACGCCCTCGGCAGCCAGATGGCCCAGCGCCTGCGCAACACCACGCGCAAGGTAGGCGACCTGGCCTTTTTCGACGTCACTGGCCGGGTTGCCCGCTGCCTGCTTGAGCTGTGCAAGCAACCCGACGCCATGACCCACCCCGACGGCATGCAGATCAAGATCACCCGTCAGGAGATCGGCCGCATCGTGGGGTGCTCAAGGGAAATGGTTGGCCGCGTCCTGAAAGACCTCGAGGAGCGCAGCCTGGTACAGGTCAAGGGCAAGACCATGGTGGTGCACGGTACCCGCTAGGTTTTGGGGACATCGGCCAGCACCTTGGCATACGCCTGGGACAACCGTGCGAACCACGGCGCTTCGGGCGCCACTTCATGTAGCGCAATATGCGCATCGGCACGGCAGCGCTGTTCAAGCTCACAGCACTGGTTGAACCGATTGACGGCAGCCACCATCGATTCGCGCTCGTTGTCCAGCAGCAGCGCCCCGTGCACCAGCACCACCGGGCGCTTGCCCGCCAGGCTCTGCCGCCAGCGCTGGGCGGTACCGACCAGCTTGCGGCCGTTGAGGTTGACGTTGTAACGGCCGTCGCAGAACGCGCCTTCAATTTCCCCCACCGAGGCCACACCGCCCCACTCACGCAGCACGTCGCACAACGGCAGGCATAGACGCTGATAGGCGTTTTCGATGCGGCCGTGGTCGCCTTCACTACGAGGAGCGGGGTAAACCAGCGCGATGTTCACAGTGGAATGCGATTGAGGCACTGGCTCACCGCCGGTCTCACGCAGCAGCACCGGCCAGCCGCCAATCGCCAGTTCTGCGCAGGCGGCCTCGAAGTGTTGCAGCCGGCTCATACGACGGGGCATGACCAGCGCATGGTCCGTCGGGCGCCAGAACAGCACGCCACTTTCACGTTCGCCGCGGCACACTGCCCCCAGCAGTTGCTGCTCGGCGTGCAGGCCTTGTTCCACAGTCAGGGCAAGGGGTTGATCGGTCATTGATCCACCTATGATCGTTTCTTCGCTGCCTTGAAGGCCTGCCCCGGAAGCGGCAATGGCAGGGCCTGTAAAAAAGCCGGCAGTTGCGCCGGCTTGTTTTGCTCAGTCCAGTTGCTGAACGGTTTTCTTCACCTGCTCGGGGAAGAACAGACGCTGCAGCTCAAGGCCCGGCTGCTCGGCCCGCATGAACGCCTCGCCCACCAGGAACGAGTAGACGTCGTTGATTTCCATCAGCTCGACGTCGGCACGGTTGAGGATACCGCTCTCGGTGATGGCCAGGCGGTCACGAGGAATACGCGGCAGCAGGTCCAGGGTGGTCTCCAGGCTGACCTCGAAGGTGTGCAGGTTACGGTTGTTCACCCCTACCAGCGGTGTGTCCAGGGTCTTCAGGGCACGCTCCAGCTCATCGCCGTCATGCACCTCCACCAGTACATCCAGCCCGACGTCTTTGGCCGTGGCGGCAAGCTCAGCCATTTTCACATCGTCGAGCGCAGACACGATCAGCAACACACAGTCGGCGCCCAAGGCACGGGCCTCGACGATCTGGTACGGGTCGACCATGAAGTCCTTGCGGATAACCGGTAGCGACACCGCGGCGCGAGCCTGCTGCAGGTACTCATCGGCGCCCTGGAAGTAATCCACATCGGTCAGCACCGACAGGCAGGTGGCACCGCCCTTTTCGTAGCTGACCGCAATCTCGGACGGCACGAATACCTCACGGATCACGCCTTTGCTGGGCGACGCTTTCTTGATCTCCGCAATCACCGCCGGCTGCTTGCGCTTGGCCTGCTCGATCATGGCATTGGCAAAACCGCGGGGGGCATCTGCTGACTTGGCCAGCACTTCCAGCTCGGCAAGGCTCACCCGAGCCCGGCGCTCTGCCACTTCCTGAAATTTGCGGGCGATGATCCGTTCCAGCACCGTTGGCACACTCATGCTTCGTTCTCCACCTTGAATACCGCCGTAAAGGCGCCCAGCTCCTGCATTTTCTCCCAGGCCAGCCCCGTGTGCAGTACATCGCTGGCCAGTTCCACGCCAGCCTTCAGGCTCATGGCATGGTCGGCTGCATAGAGCGCCGCACCTGCGTTGAGAACGATCATTTCTGCAGCCTTCTGGCCGTTCTCGGTCTTGCGCCTGCCGAGGGCGTCACGAATAAGCGCCAGCGAAGCCTGCGGGTTTTCTACGGCGAGGCCATGCAGACTCTGGCTCTTCATGCCGAGGTCTTCAGGCTCCACCCAGTACTCGGTGATTTCGCCGTTTTTCAGTTCCGCCACGAACGTGGGGGCGGCCAGGCTGAACTCGTCCAGGCCGTCCTTGGAATGCACCACCAGGACATGCTTGCTGCCCAGGCGGTGCAGCACTTCAGCCAGCGGGCGGCACAGGGCCTGGGTGAACACCCCGACTACCTGGTGCTTCACTCCGGCCGGATTCGTAAGCGGGCCGAGCATGTTGAACAAGGTGCGCAGCCCCAGGTCGCGGCGCGGGCCAGCGGCATACCTCATAGCAGTGTGATGGCTTTGCGCAAACATGAAGCCGATGCCCAGGCTGTCGATGCAACGGGCGACCTGCACAGGCGTGAGGTTCAGGTAGATGCCGGCTGCCTCCAGCAAGTCGGCACTGCCGCTTTTACCCGAAACGGCCCGGTTGCCATGTTTGGCCACCGTGCACCCCGCCGCCGCCAGCACGAACGACGAAGCGGTGGATACGTTGAAAATGTTGGCGCCATCACCGCCTGTGCCAACAATATCCACCACGCCATCAAGATTCTGCAGTTCGACCTTGTCGGCCAGTTCGCGCATCACGGAAACGGCGCCGACGATTTCATCGATGCTCTCGCTCTTCATGCGCATGCCCATCAGGAAGGCGCCAATTTGCGCCTCGCTGCACTGCCCGGTCATGATTTCGCGCATGACACTGCGCATTTCTTCGGTGGTCAGGTCCAGGTGGCCGACGATACGGCTCAACGCGCTCTTGATATCCATATTCGATCCTTAGCGGTGGCCGCCAGTCTGCTTGAGGAAGTTGGCGAACAGCTCGTGCCCTTGTTCGGTCAGTATCGACTCAGGGTGGAACTGCACCCCTTCAACATTCAGCGTCTTGTGGCGCAGCCCCATGATTTCATCCACCGAGCCGTCTTCGAGGGCCGTCCAGGCGGTGACTTCCAGGCAGTCTGGCAGGGTGTCGCGCTTGACCACCAGCGAGTGGTAGCGGGTAACGGTCAACGGGTTGTTGAGGCCGGCAAACACACCGAGGTCACGGTGGTAGACCGGGCTGGTCTTGCCATGCATCACCTGGCGCGCGCGCACTACATCACCACCGTAGGCCTGGCCGATGGACTGGTGCCCCAGGCACACACCCAGAATCGGCAGCTTGCCGGCAAAATGCAGAATGGCCTGGATGGAGACACCGGCCTCGCTCGGCGTGCAAGGGCCGGGGGAAACGACGATGCGCTCAGGCTGCAGGGCTTCGATCTGGGCGATGGTCAGCTCGTCATTGCGAATGACCTTGACCTCGGCACCCAGCTCGCCAAGGTACTGCACGACGTTGTAGGTGAATGAGTCGTAATTGTCGATCATCAGTAACATCGGGTTAAACCTCTTGAATCTACTGACTTCATAATTCGAACCTTCCCACACCTGTGGCAGGCGCGGCTTCGCCACAAAGGGCTGATACAGGAAGGCAAACAGGGACGGGCCGGGCAGGCCGGCAGGGGATAAAGTCAGGCGCGCCAACGCCAACGGGCGTGGGCCTTGATTACGCGCATCAAGAGTTTGCTGACGATCAACACAGGGTAGGTCTCGCTCATACGTTCGGGCACAGTAGCCTACCGGGGCGGCGGGCGCAATACGCCCGTAAACACTGGGAAACGAATGGACTTCGGAGCGATGCCCGCCGATTTGCTAAGGTCGATGGGGCTCCCCTGATAAAAACAAAGAAAAGGATGTTCCATGATGCGAAAACCCGCACTGCTGCGCCTCACCCTCAGCACCTTGGCCCTGGCCTGCAGCCAGGCATTCGCCGGCCCATCGCCCTACTCCAACCTGATCGTGTTCGGCGACAGCCTCAGCGATGCCGGGCAGTTTGGCGGCATGCGCTTCACCAACCGTGACGCCAACGGCAACTACGCACCCGTGTCGCCGATGATCCTGGGCGCACACCTTGGCGTGAACCCGGCAGCCCTTGGCCCTTCCACCTCCCCGCTCAACCAGGCCGTAGGCCTGCCTGACGGAAACAACTGGGCGGTAGGCGGTTACACCACGCGGCAAATTCTGGACTCCATCACCACCACCTCGCAGACGGTGATCCCGCCAGGGCGCCCAGGGGCCGGTCAGTTGCTGCGGGAAAAACCGGGTTACCTGGCCAACGGCCTGCGCGCGGCCCCCAACGCACTGTATTACCTCACCGGCGGAGGCAACGACTTCCTGCAGGGGTTGGTCAACGGCCCTGCTGATGCCGTGGCAGCCGGCGCCCGGCTGGCCGCCAGCGCCCAGGCCCTGCAGCAGGGGGGCGCGCGCTATATCATGGTCTGGCTGCTGCCTGATCTAGGCCAAACCCCCAACTTCAGCGGCACGCCGCAACAAAACCCGCTGTCCCAGCTATCCGGCGCGTTCAACCAGTCGCTGCTCAGCCAGCTCAGGCAGGTGGACGCGCAAGTCATTCCCTTGAACATTCCGGGGCTGCTGAGCGAAGCCCTGGCCAACCCCAACGCGTTCGGGCTGGCCAGCAACCAGAACCTTGTCGGCACCTGCTACAGCGGCGAAGGTTGCGCAGGCAACCCCGTGTACGGCCTCAATGGCACAACACCCGACCCGAGCAAATTGCTGTTCAACGATGCGGTACACCCCACCATCGCCGGCCAGCGGCTGATTGCCGATTACGCCTACTCCCTCATCGCCGCCCCGTGGGAGATCACCCTGCTGCCCGAGATGGCCCACGCCAGCGTGCGTGCCCATCAGGATGAACTCCGCAACCAGTGGCAGGCGCCCTGGCAGGCCGTTGGCACGTGGCAACCCTTTGTTGCCACAGGTGCCCAGGACCTGGATTTCGGTAGCCAACCTGGCGCCGCCAGCGGTGATGGCCGTGGCTACAACCTGACCGTGGGCGCCAGCTACCGGCTCGACGATGCCTGGCGCCTGGGCCTGGCCGGTGGCGCCTACCGACAGAAGCTGGAAGCAGGGGCACAGGACTCTGACTACAGGCTGGACAGCTACCTGGCCAGCGCATTCGCCCAGTACCGCGAACACCGCTGGTGGGCAGACGCTGCATTGACTGCGGGCCACCTGAACTACGGCGACCTCAAGCGGACCTTCGCCCTGGGTACCCATAACCGCAGCGAAAAGGGCAACACCGATGGCGAGACCTGGGCCGTGTCTGGCCGCGTCGGGTACAACCTGGCGCCAGACAGCAGCCGGTGGCAATTGGCACCGTTTGTCAGCGCCGACTATGCACGGGTGAAGGTGGACGGCTACGACGAGAAGAGCGGTCGCTCAACGGCGCTGGCCTTCGATGACCAGGACCGTACATCACGGCGCCTGGGCGTCGGCTTGCAGGGCAGCCTGCAGGTAGTGCCGGCAACGCGGTTGTTTGGCGAGGTGGCGCAGGAGCACGAATTCGAAGATGACCAGCAAGACGTGACGCTGCACCTGACGGGGCTGCCTGCCAACGACTTCACCTTGGCGGGGTATACCCCAGCCAGCAACCTGACCCGGGTTGGCCTGGGTGTCAGCCATGAAATCGTGGCAGGCGTGCACCTGCGAGGCAGCTATAACTGGCGCAAAAGCGACGAGCAGAAACAGCAGGGCCTAAGCCTGGGCGTTTCTGTCGACTTCTAACCTAGCCGCGAACGTAGCCTGCGATCTGCCTTGCGTGAACTTCAGAAGGCGGATCGCGAGCTTTGCCCGCGCCTACAAGGCCGAGCGTGTGGTCAGTTCTGTTCGGCCAGTGCGACGGCGCGGAACATCGCCCGGCGCTTGTTGATGGTTTCTTCCCACTCCAGTGCCGGCACCGAGTCGGCAACGATGCCGCCGCCCGCTTGCACATGCAGTTCGCCGTCCTTGATCACCGCCGTACGGATGGCAATGGCGGTGTCCATGTTGCCGTTCCAGGCGAAATAACCGACTGCGCCGCCATAAACGCCACGCTTGACCGGCTCCAGCTCATCAATGATTTCCATCGCCCGGATCTTCGGGGCCCCCGACAGGGTGCCTGCCGGCAAAATCGCCCGCAGCGCGTCCATGGCTGTGAGGCCTTCGCGCAACTGGCCGGTGACGTTGGAAACAATGTGCATCACGTTGGAGTAGCGCTCGATCACCATCTTCTCGGTCAGGCGCACGCTGCCGGTGGCGGCCACGCGGCCCACGTCATTGCGGCCCAGGTCGATCAGCATCAGGTGCTCGGCGATTTCCTTGTCGTCCGACAGCAGGTCATCTTCCAGCGCCCGGTCCGCGTCTTCGGTTGCGCCACGCGGGCGGGTGCCGGCGATGGGGCGCACGGTAACCAGGTTGTCCTCGACCCGCACCAGCACTTCCGGCGAGCTGCCCACCACGTGGAAGTCACCGAAGTTGAAGAAGTACATGTAAGGCGTTGGGTTGAAGCAGCGCAGCGCGCGGTACAGGTCGATGGGCGCTGCCTTGAAGTCGATGGACATACGCTGCGAGGGCACGACCTGCATGCAGTCGCCGGCCAGGATGTACTCCTTGATGCGCCCGACAGCGTTTTCGTAATCCTCGCGGGTGTAGCTGGAGCGGAACTCGGGCTCTGCCGCCGGTGGGCCGCTCAAGTCCAGGCCACGGCGCGGGGTGATGGGCTGGCGCAAAGTTTCGAGCAAGTCCTGCAAGCGGGCATTGCCCTGGTCGAAGGCGTGCTCATCGGCCGGGTCGACCAGCACGATGGCGTGCATCTTGCCGGCCAGGTTGTCGAACACCACCACCGCATCAGACACCATCAGCAGAATATCCGGCACCGCCAGCGGGTCCGGGTTGGGGCTTGCACCCAGGCGTGTTTCCACGTAGCGCACGCAGTCGTAACCGAAGTAACCCACCAGGCCGCCATTGAAGCGCGGCAACCCCGGAATGTCGGCCACCTTGTAACGGTCCTTGAATGCCTCGACGAAGGCCAGCGGGTCTTCGACCTCATGGCTTTCGACCTCAACGCCGTCCTGCAGGATGCTAACGTGATAACCGTGCACCCGCATCACTGTGCGCGAAGGCAGGCCGATCATGGAATAACGGCCCCACTTCTCGCCGCCCTGCACGGACTCGAGCAGGTAGGAGTTAGGCTGATCAGCCAGCTTCAGGTAGATCGACAACGGCGTGTCGAAGTCGGCCAGGGTCTCGCAGGCCAGGGGGATGCGGTTAAAGCCGGCTGCAGCCAGGCGCAGGAATTCTTCGCGGGTCATGAGTAGCCTCGTGGCATAAAGCTTATGGTCGGGCAAACGGATGGGCCGGCACGCGCCGGCAGGCAGAAGTCAGGCGCGCCAACGCCAGCGGGCCAGGGCCTTGATGACTTTCATCCAGAATTTGCCGGTAACCGCCACGGGGGACTCTCTGTCGTGTGAGGCTTGAAGGTCCGCCAACGTTATCCCAGTGGCAGGGTCTACGCAACCGGGCAGCAGTGCGCGCAGGTCATCGATCACCAGGCTGGGGGACTCTTCACCGATCGGCCGCCCATGGTTGTAGCCATAGGTAAGGCCAACACTCTGCACGCCAGCGGCCTTGGCCGCCTGCACGTCGCTGCGCGAGTCGCCAACAAACAACGACTGTTGCGCGGTCACGCCCGCCATCTGCATGACAAACAGCAGCGCCGCTGGGTCGGGCTTCTTCTGCGGCAGAGTGTCGCCACCGATGATCCAGCGGAAGTAGCTGCCGATCTTCATCTGGTCCAGCAGCGGCCCGACAAAACGCTCGGGCTTGTTGGTGATCAGCGCCATCTCCACACCGCGCTTGCTCAACCAGCGCAGGGTGTCTTTTACGCCCGGGTAGACCTGCGTCAGCGCATGGCTGTCGGCGTAGGCCTCCATGAACAACGCCAGGGCCCGTTCGGCCAGTGCATCATCTACCGAAGCATGATCGATGCCACCGGCCAAGGCGCGGCGCACCAGCACCTGTGCACCGTTGCCCACCCACTGGCGCACGGCAGCAAGGCCGGCCGGGGGGCGGCCGAGTTCGAGCAGCATGCGGTCGACAGCGGCCGCCAGGTCTGGCACGGAATCGATCAGGGTACCGTCCAGATCGAACATCACCAGCCTGGGCAGCGTCCCCGGGAACAGCTGCTCGAAGCCGCTCATGGGCGGGCCTGAGCCAGTTCGCTGCGCATCTGCGCGATCACTTGTGCGTAGTCCGGGGCATTGAAAATGGCAGAACCGGCGACGAAGGTATCGGCACCTGCTGCAGCGATTTCACGGATGTTGCCCACATTGACCCCGCCGTCGATTTCCAGACGGATATCACGGCCGCTGGCGTCGATCAGGGCACGGGCTTCACGCAGTTTGTCGAGGGTGCCCGGGATGAACTTCTGCCCGCCAAAACCCGGGTTGACGCTCATCAGCAGCACCATGTCGACCTTGTCCATCACATACTTCAAGGCATCCAGGCTGGTGGCCGGGTTGAACACCAGGCCGGCCTTGCAGCCGCCATCCTTGATCAGTTGCAAAGAGCGGTCGATGTGCTGCGAGGCTTCCGGATGGAAGGTGATGTAGCTGGCGCCGGCTTCGATGAAGTCGCCGATGATACGGTCGACCGGGCTGACCATCAGGTGCACGTCGATGGGCGCGGTGACGCCATACTTGCGCAGGGCGGTACACACCATCGGGCCGATGGTCAGGTTGGGGACATAGTGGTTGTCCATGACATCGAAGTGGACGATGTCTGCACCCGCAGCCAGAACCTTGTCGACATCCTCGCCCAGACGGGCGAAATCGGCAGAAAGAATGGAGGGGGCAATAGCGTAGGGCTGCATGGCGCACCTGTTGGCAGAATCACGGTGGCGCGCATTGTAACTCAGGCAAGCGAATGAGGGCTGACTGGTATCAATCGCGATGCGCCGCAGGTGGCGCACCGCGAGCAGCGGTCAGGCAGGCTGCTGGGTCCTCAGTTTTTCGCTGCGCCCACGCAGCCACTCCAGGGTCAGCAGCAGTACCACCGAGAACGCGATCAGCAAGGTGGCCGCCGCCGCGATGGTGGGGCTGAGGTTCTCGCGTATGCCGCTGAACATCTGCCGTGGCAGAGTCGCCTGCTCAGGCCCGGCCAGGAACAGCGTCACCACCACCTCGTCGAACGAGGTAGCAAAGGCAAACAGCGCCCCCGAAATCACGCCTGGGGCGATCAGCGGCAAGGTCACCCGACGGAATGCCAGCAGTGGCGATGCCCCCAGGCTGGCCGCCGCCCGCACCAGGTTGTGGTTGAACCCTTGCAGGGTTGCCGACACGGTGATGATGACGAACGGTACACCCAATACGGCGTGTACCAGAATCAGCGAGGTGAAGCTGTTACCCAGGCCCAGCGGGGCGAAAAACAGGTAACTGGCCACACCGATGATCACCACCGGCACCACCATGGGCGATATCACCAGGGCCATCACCAGCGACTTGCCTGGGAAATCGCCCCGGGTGAGGCCGATGGCCGCCAGCGTACCGAACACCATGGCCAGCGCCGTGGCTGCCGGGGCAACGATGATGCTGTTCTTCAGCGCACGCATCCACTCGGCAGAGCCGAAGAAATCCTGGTACCACTGCAGCGAGAAGCCCTGCAACGGGTACACCAGGAAACTGCCGCTGTTGAATGACAGCGGCACGATGACCAGCACAGGCAGAATCAGGAACAACAGGATCAGGCCGCAGAGAATGCGCAGGCTGTAGAACCAGACCCGCTCAACGGGTGACATGTATGGGCTCAGCATGACGAGGCTCCTCAGCTCAGGCGCAGGCGGCTGGCGCCAACCAGCCAGCTATAGATCAGGTACAACAGCACGGTCGCCAGCAACAGCAGCCCGCCAAGGGCGGTGGCCATGCCCCAGTTGATACTGGTGTTGGTGTAGAAGGCCACGAAATAGCTGACCATCTGGTCGTTCGGGCTGCCGAGCAGCGCCGGGGTGATGTAGTAGCCGATGGCAAGGATGAACACCAGCAGGCACCCGGCCCCTACACCTGCGTAGGTCTGCGGGAAGTACACCCGCCAGAAACTGGCGAACGGGTGGCAGCCCAGCGAAATGGCGGCACGCATGTAGCTGGGCGAAATGCCTTTCATCACGCTGTACAGCGGCAGAATCATGAACGGCAACAGAATGTGCACCATCGAGATGTACACACCCGTACGGTTGAAAACCAGCTCCAATGGTTGATCAATGATGCCCATGGCCATCAGCGCACTGTTGATCAGGCCGCCCGACTGCAGCAGCACGATCCACGCCGCCACACGCACCAGAATCGACGTCCAGAACGGCAGCAGTACCAGGATCATCAGCAGGTTGCTCTGCCGGGTCGGCAGGTTGGCCAGCAGGTACGCCAGGGGGTAGGCCAGCACCAGGCAGATGGCAGTGATCACCACCCCCATCCACAGTGTGCGGGTGAAGATATCCAGGTAGATGGCCTGGTCGGGGGTGGCCTTGGCCAGTTCGCCAAGGTCGTCGATACGGTGGTCGAGCGAAGCCAGCAGGTAGAACGAGGTCACCGTGCTGGTGTTACGGCGTATCGCCTGCCAGTAGGCGGGGTCGCCCCAGCGCTCGTCCAGGGTTTGCAGTGCATCCTTGTACGACGCAGGCTCGCTTTTGAACGGCAGCGCGCGTGCGGTCTTGGCCAGCAGGCTGCGATAGCCGGCCAGCTCCATGTTCAGGCGCTTGGAAAGGTCGCCCAGGGTCTGGTTCTTGCGCGACTCGGCCAGGTCCTGGCTCAGTGCCTTGTAGACGTCCTCGCCGGGCAGGCTCTTGCCGTCCCACTGGCCGATGATCTCGACTGTGCGCGGCAGGCCGCTGACTACTTCCGGGTTGCCGACGCTCTTGAACAGCAGCGCGCCGATAGGCACCAGGAACACCAGCAGAAGAAACAGCGCCAGCGGCGCGATCAACGCCTGCGCCTTCCAGCGGTTGACCCGCTCGGCGCGCTTGAGGCGCTGCTTGAGATTTGAACCTGCGCCTTCTTTGAGGGGCACTGCGATGGCCATGGCACACTCCGCGATACGAACTGAAAATGGGGCCGCAACGCGGCCCCCTTACGCTGGGCGTTTACTTCTTCGCCGCCCAGGCGTTGAAGCGTTGCTCCAGCTGCTCGCTGTTGTCGGCCCAGAAGGCCACGTCGATCTGCACCTGGTTGGCAATGTTCTCAGGCGTGGTCGGCATGTCTTTCTTCACATCTTCGGACAGCAACTCCACAGCCTTGGAATTCGCCGGCCCGTAGGCGATGTTCTCGGAGTAGGTCTTCTGCTGCGGCGGCTGCACGCTGAAGGCGATGAACTTCTTGGCCTGCTCGATATCCTTGGCGCCCTTCGGAATGGCCCAGGCATCAAAGTCGTAGATACCGCCGTTCCACACCACCTTGAGGTTGCTTTCTTTTTGCACGGCGGCAATGCGCCCGTTGTAGGCCGAGCTCATGACCACGTCACCCGAGGCCAGGTACTGCGGTGGCTGGGCACCGGCTTCCCACCACTGGATGCTGGGCTTGAGCTCGTCGAGTTTCTTGAAGGCGCGGTCCACCCCTTCCTTGGTGCCCAGCACCTGGTAGACGTCCTTGGGTGCCACGCCGTCGGCCATCAGGGCGAATTCCAGGGTGTACTTGGCCCCTTTGCGCAGGCCGCGCTTGCCGGGGAATTTCTTGGTGTCCCAGAAATCGGCCCAGCTGGTGGGGGCCGTCTTGAGCTTGTCGGCGTTGTAAGCCAGCACCGTGGACCAGACGAAGAAGCCCACGCCACAAGGCTGAATGGCGCCGGGCACATAATCGCCTTCGTTGCCGAATAGCGCAGGGTCGAGTTCTTCGAACATGCCCTCGTCACAGCCACGGGCGAGCTCCGGCGACTCCACTTCCACCAGGTTCCAGGACACGCTCTTGGTGTCGACCATCGCCTTGACCTTGGCCATTTCACCGTTGTACTCACCGGCGACGATCTTGCCATTACCGGCCTTTTCCCACGGCTCGTAGAACGCCTTCACCTGGGCCGCCTTGTTGGCGCCTCCGAACGACACCACGGTCAGGTCTGCAGCCATGCTCTGGCCAGCGGCGAACAGCCCCAGGGCCAGGGCGGTCAGTTTCAACTGCTTGCGCATTGTTATTCTCTCCACAGTACAGGGTTGGTGCAGCAAACCTTCATTGGGCTTCGGTAACCGGGTCGAGCGCACGGGCGTGCTCCACCTCCCAGCCCAGCGGTACCACATCGCCCACGGCCAGGGCCGGGTCGAGTTCGGCAATGGGCTGCTTCACGAAGAAATCGGCCTTGCCGCAAACCTCCAGGCGCACCCGCACGTGGTCGCCCAGGTAAATGAATTCGGCCACCCGGCCAGAGAAGCGGTTGACGCAGGCTTCGCTGTGGCCGTTGAGGCGCACGCGTTCCGGGCGGATCGACAAGGTAACCGGCTCGCCCGGGCTTCCTACGTTCACCGCCAGCGCCTCAACCCGCTCACCGCGCGCCAGCTGCACCTGGCAACGGTTGCCATCGTGGCTCAGCAGGGTGCCGTTGATGCGGTTGTTCTCGCCGATGAAGTTGGCGACGAAGGTGTTGCAGGGCGCCTCGTACAGGGTGCGAGGGTCGGCGATCTGCTGGATCTGGCCCTGGTGGAACACCGCCACGCGGTCCGACATGGTCAGCGCCTCGCCCTGGTCGTGGGTCACGTACACCACAGTGACGCCAAGGCGCTGGTGGATATGCTTGATTTCCATCTGCATGTGCTCACGCAGTTGCTTGTCCAGCGCCCCCAGCGGCTCATCCATCAGCACCAGTTGCGGCTCGAACACCAGGGCCCGGGCCAGCGCCACACGCTGCTGTTGCCCACCGGACAACTGGCCGGGGTAGCGCTTGGCGAAGGCCTCCAGCTGCACCATGTTGAGCACGCGCTTGACCCGTTCGCTGATGTCGGTCTTGCTCAGGTTGCGCACCGTCAGCGGGAAGGCCAGGTTCTCGGCCACGGTCATGTGCGGGAACAGCGCGTAGTTCTGGAACACCATGCCGATGTCGCGCTTGTGCGGCGGCACGTTGTTGATGGAGCGCCCGGCCAGCTGAATCTCACCTGCGGTAGGGGTTTCGAAGCCGGCGAGCATCATCAGGCTGGTGGTCTTGCCTGAGCCAGAGGGGCCAAGCAGGGTCAGAAACTCGCCCTTGCGGATGTCCAGGTTGAGGTCTTTGACGATCAGCGATTCGCCGTCGTAGCTCTTCTGCACACCACGGAAGCTGACCAGCGTTTCGCCGGTTGCAGCGTTCGACTTCGCCTCGCTCATGCCTGCACCTTCTTGTTGGATGACTGCGTAGGCAAAAGCGTAGAAGAGTGGCAAGCACCGGGAAATCGGGGGCGCTGAGAGAATGCCATCATCCGGATGGAAGATTGTGTGTAGGGATTGCCCTACAAGGATGACGCGATTGGGACACCGGCCAGCACTGCCATCCACCCCTTGTGGGGGCGGGCGCAACCTGTGTGTCGCAATCAGACCAGCTTGTGCTCCATGGCGTACTTCACCAGCTCCGCCAGGGAGTTCACTTTCAGCTTCTGCATCAGCCGCGCCTTGTGGGTGCTGATGGTCTTGCTCGACAGCGCCAGCTGCTGGGCAATGTCGTTGACGTTAGCGCCCTGGGCCAGGCGCTCGAACACTGAAAACTCCCGTTCCGACAGCAGCGTATGCAGCGGCCGAGACTCGGTCAGGCCCACTTCGAAAACCATGCGGTCCGCCAGCGCCGGGTCGATGTAGCGCCCACCCCCGGCCACCCGGCGAATCGCCGCCAGCAACAGCGCCGGGTCGCTGTCCTTGGTGGCATAGCCTGCCGCCCCGGCTTTCAATGCACGCGCCGCCATCTGCGCCTCGTCATGCATCGACAGCATCAGGATTGCCGGTGGGTCCTGCAGTGCGCGGATGCGCGGGATGGCTTCCAGCCCATTGACGCCCGGCATGGAGATATCCAGCAACACCACTTCGCAGGGCGTATGCCTGAGGGTATCGAGCAACTGCTCGCCATTGCCGGCCTCGCCCGCCACCTGCATGTCCTTGGCCAGGCCGATCAACTGCTTGATGCCTTCGCGAACAATGGTGTGGTCTTCGGCCACCAGTACTCGAATCACGGTCGTTCTCCTATTCCAACGCAATGGCCACGCTCAGGCTGGTGCCCTCGCCCGGTTCACTGTGCAGCACCATGCTGCCCCCCAGCATGAGCACCCGCTCGCGCATGCCTACCAGGCCAAACGAGGTGGGCCGTGGCTGGTCGCGGCAAAAGCCCTGCCCGTCATCGCTCACGGTCATGCGCAATTGCCCCGCTTCACGCACCAGTTCTATTTCCACGCTGTGGGCGTTGGCGTGGCGCATCACATTGGTCAGCGCTTCCTGAAGAATACGGAACAGGCCCGTTGCCTTGGCATCGCTCAATGCTGGCAGATTATCGGGCACCTGCACCAGGCACGGGATCTGCGTGCGCGCCTCGAAGCGCCGCGCCTGCCACTCGATGGCCGACGCGATGCCTGCATCCAGAATCGGTGGGCGCAGGGCCGTGGCCACATCGCGTACCAGCTGGAACAGCTGGCTGATCAGCCGTTTCATAGTGGCCAGGCGCTCATTGAGGGCAGGGTCGAGTTCGGCAAACGCCAGCTCGCACATCGACACCTCCAGCTTCAACACCGTCAGCATCTGCCCCAGCTCGTCATGCACCTCCCGGGCGATGCGGGCTTTTTCTTCCTCACGCACGCTCTCCAGGTGCGCGGACAGTTCACGCAACTGCTCCTGGGAGCGTGCCAGGGCCAGTTCGGCCCGCTTACCCTGGGTGATATCCCACACCACCCCGTCCCACACCACCTGGCCATTGGCCAGGCGACGGGTACTGGCCTTGATGTCGGCCCAGCGCTGCTCGCCCTGGCGGGTCAGGATGCGGCCCTGCCATTGCCAGTCCTGCTCGCTGGCCAGGGCCAGGTTCTGCACGTGGTGGTAGTCGGCCCGGTCGTCGGGGTGTACCAAGGTGCGCAGCCCCATCTGCGGGTGCTGGATCTCGCTGGGGGTGTAGCCCACCAGCGCCTCGCTGCCCTCGCTGATGTACGGAAACTCCAGCCCGCCAACGGCCGGGTCGCGCTCCAGGCGGAACACCAGGCCCGGGACGTTACCGGCAATCCCCTTGAGCCTCGCCTCGCTCTCGCGCAGCGCGGCCATGGCCCGGTGGCGCTCGGTGACATCGGCAAGGTAGACCACCAGGTACTCGGCATCGCGAAAACGCAGAAAGCTCAGCGACAGCTCCACCGGGAGCAGGCTGTGATCGGCGCGCCGACACTGGGTTTCGAACTGCCCGATGCCCGCCTCGCCCGAGCGCGCGCGCCTCCACAGCTCCAGCCAGCGGTCCATGTTCAGGCCAGGCTCGAAATCGCCCAGTGGCCGGTCCAGCAGCGCCCCTTGCGCATACCCCAGCATGCGCTCGGCAGCAGGGTTGGCGTAGCGCACATGGCTGTCCCAGTTCACCCAGAGGGTGCCAACCGTGCTCTGATCGATCGCGAACTGGCTCAGCCGCGCAGCTTCATCGCGTGCATGCCGCTCCTGCAGACGTTCCCGGGTAGTCAGCAGGCTACGCTCAAGTTCGCGCTGCTGCCGGCGCTGCCACATCAGGGTGGCCAGGGCACCCAGCAGCAACATGCCCAGCAGCAAGGCCAGGTTCTGCCAGAACCCGGGCGACTCGCTCAGGCGGGGGTACCGGGGCTGCAGCCAGCGCTGGTGCAACTGCTCGAGCTGCTTGGCAGGCAACGCCTGCAAGCCACGTTCGAGCACATCGGCCAGCAGCGGCCAGTCCTGCCTCGAACCGATGCGCAGCAACTGCGGCAGGCCGATATCCCCCACCACTGCCAGCTCACCAAACTCACTTTCACGTGACAACCGGCTCAGCTGTGCTTCATCCATCACGGCAAAGCTGGCCTGCCCGCTCACCAACAGTTGCAGAGCCTCTCGCTCATCAGGCACCCCTTGCAGGTTCAGGTTCCCGTAGTTGCCCCGCAGGTAGGTCGCCAACTGGCTGGGCATGCGCACCACCACCCGCTGCGCGGCATCGAGTTTTTCAAGCTCGACCGCCATGGCGCCATTGCGCGGCCCAACGATCAGTTGTGGCACGCGCATGTACGGGTCACTGAACAACCACAGGCGCAGGCTGGCCGGGGTTTGCGTAAGGCCCGGGGCAAAGTCGATCTCGCCCGCCTGCAAGGCGTGCTCCAGGCTGGCCTGGTCCGGGAAGTTTCGCCAGGTAAGGTCCAGGCGCAGGGCCTGGGCAAGGCTACTCACCAATTCCACGTTGGCCCCGTACAGTTGCTGCAGGCGCCGGTCGAACTGGGCGTATGGCGCCTGCAGCACCAGGCCCACCCGCAAGCTGCGATGGCTGTCCAGCCACTGCTGCTGGGCAGGTTCCAGCGTAACGGTGGGCACCGGCTCTGGCCTGGCCAGCGCGATCAGGGGGAGCCACAGGAAGCCAATCACCAACAGGCGACGCATTCGGTTCATCTACAGGCTCTTCCAGGCGAGGCGGCCATCGCGCATGGCCGTCCCGGCCAAATACCATTACGCTGCAGAAATCATTCAGGCCTTGGGTTGATACATGTCCACACTCTATCGCACGACGCTGGCAATGTGCTGCCTTGCCTCGATTCTTCCACTGGCTGCGCTGGCAGCGGATGCCGAAAAACCTGCCGCCGCCACCGAGGCAACCGGCACTGAAGCGGTTCGCCCGCCCTTGCTGGAGCGTAGCCAGGAGGATGCCCAGGCCCTGGAGCGCCTGGTGCCCAAGGCAGAACAGGAAACCTTGCAGGCCGGCACCGACAGCTTCCTGGCCCTGTGGAAACCCGCCAACGACGCCGACCCGAAAGGGGCAGTGATCATTGTGCCCGGGGCAGGCGAAACCGCAGATTGGCCCCGAGCGGTCGGGCCACTGCGGCAGAAATTCCCGGATGTGGGCTGGCACAGCTTGAGCGTCAGCCTGCCGGACCTGTTGATAGACGGCCCCCAAGCCCGGGTCGAGGACAAACCAGCCGAGGTGCCCGCCAGCCAGAACGGCCAGCGTGCCCCCGTCAAGGATGAGCCGGCCGACGCTAATGCCAACGTCGCCCAGGCCACCGCAGCCGACCCGGACACTGCACAAGGTACCGATGCCGAAGTAGCCGACCAGCAGGCCGACCCCGCCGATGCCGAGCGCATCTTTGCCCGCCTGGACGCGGCCGTTGCCTTCGCCCAACAGCACAACGCCCGCAGCATCGTGCTGATCGGCCATGGCAGCGGCGCCTACTGGGCCGCCCGCTACCTCAGCGAGCGGCAGCCCCCGCAGGTACAAAAGCTGGTGATGGTGGCCGCGCAGACCCCGGCACGGGTCGAGCATGACCTGGAGAGCCTGGCGCCAACGCTGAAAGTACCAACGGCTGACATCTACTATGCCACCCGCAGCGCCGACCGTGCCGCAGCCGCGCAGCGCCTGCAAGCCAGCAAGCGGCAAAAGGACAGCCAGTATCGCCAGCTGTCGCTGATCGCCATGCCAGGCAACCAGGCTGCGGAGCAGGAGCAGTTGTTCCGCCGGGTGCGGGGCTGGATGAGCTCGCAAGGGTGACGCTTCAAATACCGCGCCGCTTGCGGATCATCGCATAGGCCTGGTGCAACTCGCGGGTGCGCTCGGTGGCTTCGCGCAGCTGCGCCTCGCTGGCCCCCGTGCCAGCCAGCTTGTCCGGGTGGTGGCGGCTTACCAGGCGGCGATAGGCCTGCTTGATCGCGGCGCCGTCGGTATCGGCCTCTACCGCCAGCAAGCGCATCGCTGCCGCATAGGTCATGCCCACGCCCGCCATGCCAGCGGTTTTGCGCGGCTCGTACTCTTGCGACATTGCCTGCACCTGGCGGCGGCTCATGCCCAGCTTGTGCCCCCAGTCCAGCAGCAGTTCACGCTCCTTGTTGCCCATCCTGCCGTCAGCCCAGACCATGCGCCAGCTGGCGCGCATGGTACCTTCCGCCGCATGCGGCTGCTGGCGGATGCGACGCAAGTAGGCGCCCAGCCGATCCTTGCCGGCCTTGCCGCGGTTGAACGCCTCGATTGCCCGCAGGCGCGCAGGCTCGTCCAGGTTCAGGCGCACCATCTCCTGCCGGGCCTGCTGGATATGCTGCTCGGCGACACGGCCGTCACACTTGGCCAGGCGCCCCAGCAAGACAAACAGCAGTTCCTCGTCACGCAGCGCAGGCCGCCCGCCGAGGCGTTCACGCACATCTTCCCAACCTTGCAGGCGCATATGGCGGTCCATCACCTGGCCGAGCAAGGCCCCCAGCAGGGCACCAGGAATGCTGGCGATGGCAAAGCCGGCACCGGCGCCAATCAACGTACCAGGCCACCACATGTCAGGCGTGCTCGCCAAGCAGGCGCTCGGCCTCGGCCAGGCGCTCCAGGGTGCCCACGTCCACCCATCGGCCAGCATGGCGCTCACCGCTGACCTTGCCGGCAGCTATGGCCTGGCGCAGCAGTGGCGCGAGCTTGAATGCGCCAGGCTGGCAACCGTCGAACAGTGATGGGTGCAGCAGGGAAATGCCGCTGAAGGTCAGGGTACCTGGGGCGTTATCCCCGTCGAGGACCTGGCCGTCGACCAGGCGAAAATCGCCGTGGCCGTGATGGCTGGGGTTGTCCACCAGCACCAGATGGGCCAGGCTCGGCAGCGGGCACTGCAACCGGGAAAAATCGTAGTCGGTCCAGATATCACCGTTTACCAGCACGAAGGGTTCATCGCCCAGCAAAGGCAACGCCTTGAAAATACCGCCACCTGTCTCAAGGGGCTCGCCCTCGGCGGAATAGCGGATACGCAGGCCAAAGCGGCTGCCGTCACCCAGGTGGCGTTCGATCTGCTGGCCGAGCCAGGCATGGTTGATCACCACATCGGTAATGCCCGCAGCGGCCAGCGCCTGCAGGTGGTATTCGATCAATGGCCGCCCGGCAAGCGGCACCAGCGGCTTGGGCGTGTGCAGGGTCAAGGGGCGCATGCGCTCGCCCTTGCCTGCCGCCAGAATCATGGCTTTCATGCACGTGCCCCCGCCTGTAGCCCGGCGATCAACTCACCCAACTCGGCCAGCTCGGGGCGGCGGGTGATCACCTCTTCTATATAGGCGAAAAAGCGCGGTACATCGCCCAGGTAACGTGGCTTGCCATCGCGGTGGCAGATGCGGGCAAAAATGCCGATCACTTTCAGGTGGCGCTGCACACCCATCAGGTCGCTGGCACGGTGGAAGGTGTCGAAATCGGCCTGTACCGGGATGCCGGCGGCCTTAGCCTTTTGCCAGTAGTCACGCAGCCAGCCCTCAACGCGGGCCTGCGGCCAGCTGACGAAGGCATCCTTGAACAGGCAAGTGATGTCGTAGGTGACAGGGCCATACACGGCATCCTGGAAGTCCAGCACCCCTGGGTTTGGCATGCTTTGCATCAGATTGCGCGGCATGTAGTCGCGGTGCACCAGCACCTTGGGCTGCGCCAGGGCGCTGTCGATCAGCAGTTGGCTGCAGCGCTGCCAGGCAGCAGCCTGCTGTTCATCGAAGGCCCGGCCAAGTTCGTGGCCCACATACCACTGGGGGAACAGCTCGACCTCACGGCGCAGCAAGGCTTCGTCGTAGCTGGGCAGTGCAGCCTCCATCGGCAGGCGCTGCACGGCCAGCAGTGCGTCGATGGCATCGGCGAACAAGGCGTCGGCATTGTCGGCATCGATGATGTCCAGGTAGGTCTGGCGGCCCATGTCGCCCAGCAGCAGGAAGCCTCGCTCCAGGTCCTGGGCGTGAATGAGTGGCACGTGCACCCCGCCACTGGCGAGCAGGTGGTCGATGGCGACGAACGGTCGGCAATCTTCTTGCGGGGGCGGGGCATCCATCACCACAAAACTGTGCCCTGCGCCTTCCCAGCGGAAGTAGCGGCGGAAGCTGGCATCACTGCTGGCCGGGGTCAGGCTGCCTGCTGGCACCTCGCCCCAGGCGTTGTTGCGGAAAAGATCCTCGAGCTGCTCGTGGAGCCACACCGTCAGTTGTTGCAGGCGTACATCGTGTTCAGGCATTACAAGGGTCTCCGACGGCCCTAGCCGTCAAGCGGGTCATGCTTTATTATCCAGCATCTTTTTCAGACCATCGAGAGGCGTGCGGCCCCACACGCGGGCAGATGGCACGCAGGAAGCCCGGACTAATAAGATGGCATTGAAATCCCCCGCGTTTCGTAGAAAGTTTCCGTTGCTGGTCACCGGCGGTCTGCTGGCCCTGCAACCTCTAGCCATGTCGCACGTCGTGGCAGCCGAACAATTCGACTGCCAAGTGTCCGCCTCCGGTGGTTGGGACTGCAAGCCCAAGGCTCAGGTCAACAACCTGCCGCCACGGCCGGTGCACGAGGGTGCTGCTGTCAGCGCCGGCACCAGCTCCGGTGGCGAAGCAGCCGGCGAGGCGCAAGCCGCCGACCGCCCGACGCTGGTTACCGAGGCCAAAGGCCGCGGCCTGAAGTCGCGCAGCGAAGACTACAGCCACCTGGACTGGGTCCCGCGTGACAAGCTCACCGCTGCTCAGCTGGCCGAAACCGGCCCGTATTGCGGTGGCGCCTATATCGAGCCAACCCGCCCAGGCATGGCCGACACCACGCCCAAGGACGAGTCGCCTACCTACATCAACGCCAAGGTGTCCAAGTACCAGCAGGAGCAGCAGATCGCTACCCTCGCCGGCAACGTGGTAATGCGCCAGGGCAGCATGCAGGCCGAGGCCGACGAAGCCAACCTCTACCAGACCGAAAACCGTGGCGAGCTCAAGGGCAACGTCAAGATCCGCGACAACGGTTCGCTGGTGGTGGGTGACCAGGCACAAATCCAGCTCGACACCGGCGAAGCCCAGGTCGACAACGCCGAATACGTGATGCACAAGTCGCACATCCGCGGCAGTGCCCTTTACGCCAAACGCGGTGAAAACGCGATCATCCGCCTCAAGGATGGTACCTACACCACCTGTGAACCGGGCAGCAACGCCTGGCAGCTCAAGGGCAACAACATCACCCTGAACCCGGCCACCGGTTTCGGTACCGCGACCAACGTCACCCTGCGGGTCAAGGATTTCCCGGTGTTCTACACACCGTATATCTACTTCCCGATCGACGACCGTCGCCAGTCCGGCTTCCTGCCGCCATCGTTCAGCACCAGCAGCGACACTGGCTTCATGCTGGTGACGCCGTACTACTTCAACCTGGCACCCAACTACGATGCCACGTTGTACCCGCGCTACATGACCAAGCGCGGCCTGCTGATGGAAGGCGAATTCCGCTACCTGACCCCTTCGAGCGAAGGCCAGTTCGGCGGCGCCTACCTCAACGACAAGAGCGACGAGCGCAAAGACCAGACTGATTACAAGGATCAGCGCTGGATGGTCAACTGGCAGCACAAGGGCGGCCTGGACGAGCGCCTGATGACCGAGGTGAACTACACCGACATCAGCGACCCGTTCTACTTCCAGGACCTGGAATCCGACCAGATCGGCGTCGACAACAAGGACTTCCTCGATCAGCAAGGTGCGCTCACCTACCGCGGCGACAGCTACACCGCCCGCTTGAACGTGCACGCCTACGAGGCGGCCACCATTTCGCAGATCACGCCGTACGACCGCCTGCCGCAGATCACCTTCAATGGTGTGCTGCCTTATCAGCCGGGCGGGCTGAACATGGCGTATGAAACCGAAGCGGTGCGTTTCGAGCGTGACTTGAAGAAAGGCCCGGTGTTCGACAAGGATGGCAACCTCGACCTGACCGCAGGTGCCGATGGCCGTCGTCTTGACGAGAACATCACCGGCATACAGCGCGCCAACGGCACGCGCCTGAACGTTGCGCCATCGATCAGCTATCCGATGCAAGCCAGCTATGGCTACCTGACGCCGAAGCTGAAGTATGCCTACACCCAGTACGATCTTGATCTGGATGGAAAAGGCAAGGCTGAAGCGATCAGTCAGCACAATGCCGATTCCAGCGTTTACGGTGACTACAGCAGCTCTGTGAACCGCAGCGTGCCGATCTTCAGCGTTGATAGCGGCCTGTATTTCGACCGCAACACCACCTTGTTCGGCAATAGCTACAAGCAAACCCTCGAACCGCGCCTGTACTACCTGAACGTCCCCTACAAGGACCAGAAGGACATTCCGCTATTCGACACGGGCGAAACCTTGTTCAGCTATGACTCGCTGTTCCGCGACAACCGCTTCAGCGGTACCGATCGTATCGGCGACGAAAACAAGCTGTCGCTGGGCGCCACGACTCGCTGGATCGAAGACAACGGCTTCGAGCGCCAGAACTTCAGCATCGGTCAGGCTTACTACTTCAAGGACCGCAAGGTTCAGTTGCCGGGTATCGACTACCGCACCCGCAAAGACTCGCAGTCCGATGTATCGCCGTATGCACTGGTGTACAACTACTACTTCAACCGCGACTGGCGCTTCAATTCGGACTTCAACTGGGACCCGGACAGCCGCAGCACCCGCTCGGGCAGTGCAATGTTCCATTACCAGCCTGAAGATAACCCGAACAAAGTGGTCAACCTCGGTTATCGCTATCGCAACGACACCATCGCCTATGACTCAACCACGGGTACGTGGAAAGTGGGCGGTGGTAACTATGGGGTCGAGGGGCAACCTAACTTCATCAAGGACTACTACAAGATCCAGCAGCATGACTTCTCGGTCATCTGGCCGATCGTCCCGCAGTGGAGCGTCATCGCTCGCTGGCAGCATGACTACAACCGCAACCGTACCCTGGAAGCCATGGGCGGTTTCGAATATGACAACTGCTGCTGGAAACTGCGCCTGATCAACCGCTACTGGCTCGACTTCGACGACTACAGCCAGGCATTGCCGCAGAACGAAAAAGGCGACCATGGTGTATTCCTCCAGATCGTCCTGAAAGGTCTGGGCGGCGTGGTTGGCAACAAGGTCGAATCTTTCCTCGACAAAGGCATTCAAGGTTATCGTGAACGTGAAGACCAAGCTTATTGATCGACTGCGCCCAGTGCTGCTGGGCGTCGCTTTGCTGAGTGGCGCAGTACATGCTGCGGTGCAGCCGCTTGATCGTGTGGTAGCCATCGTTGACAACGACGTGGTGATGCAAAGCCAGCTGGACCAGCGTGTCCGCGAGGTCCAGCAAACCATCGCCAAGCGCGGCGGCGGCGTGCCGCCCTCCGGCGCTCTGGAACAGCAGGTACTGGAACGCCTGATCGTCGAGAACCTGCAATTGCAGATCGGCGAGCGTTCCGGTATCCGCATCACTGACGAGGAACTCAACCAGGCCATCGGCACCATTGCCCAGCGCAATGGCATGTCGCTGGACCAGTTCCGTGCGGCCCTGGCCCACGACGGCCTGTCGTTTGACGACGCCCGTGAACAGGTCAAGCGCGAGATGATCATCAGCCGCGTGCGCCAGCGCCGTGTGGCCGAGCGCATTCAGGTTTCCGAGCAGGAGGTGAAAAACTTCCTGAATTCGGACCTGGGCAAGATGCAGATGTCCGAAGAGTACCGCCTGGCCAACATCCTCATCCCCACCCCGGAAGCGGCCAACTCCCAGGCCATCCAGGCAGCCGCCCGTCAGGTCGGCGATGTGTACCAGCAGCTCAAGCAGGGCGCGGACTTCGGCCAGATGGCCATTGCCCGCTCCGCCAGCGAGAACGCACTGGAAGGCGGCGAAATGGGCTGGCGCAATGCCGGGCAACTGCCACCGGACTTCGCCAAGATGCTGAGCAGCATGGCAGTGGGTGATATCACCCAGCCCATCCGCATCCCCAATGGCTTCATCATCCTCAAGCTCGAGGAAAAACGCGGTGGCAGCCAGAACGTGCTGCGTGATGAAGTGCACGTGCGTCACATTCTGATCAAGCCAAGTGAGGTGCGCAGCGAAGCGGCCACCGAACAACTGGCCGAGAAGATCTACGAACGCATCAACAACGGCGAAGACTTTGCCACCCTGGCCAAGAGCTTCTCGGAAGACCCGGGCTCGGCGCTCAACGGCGGCGACCTCAACTGGGTTGACCCGAACAGCCTGGTACCGGAGTTCCGCGAGCAGATGGCCAACGCCCAGCAAGGCGTAGTGACCAAACCGTTCAAGACCCAGTACGGCTGGCATGTCATGGAAGTGCTGGGCCGTCGTGCCACCGACAGCACCGAACAGGCACGCGAGCAGCAGGCCATGACGGTTTTGCGTAATCGCAAATACGACGAAGAGCTGCAAACCTGGCTGCGCCAGATTCGCGACGAAGCCTACGTTGAAATCAAGCTGCCTGGCGCTGACCAGGCCGCCCAGTGAAGCCACTGCGCTTCGCCGTCACCCCCGGCGAGCCAGCGGGCATAGGCCCCGACCTGTGCCTGCTGCTCGCCGCAGACGCCCAGCCCCACCCCCTGATTGCCATCACCAGCCGTGACCTGCTCGCCGAGCGGGCCACCCAGCTGGGGCTGGCGGTCGACCTGCTGCCAGTAGGGCCACAGCAGTGGCCTGACCGGCCCGCGCCAGCGGGCAGTCTCTATGTGTGGGACACGCCACTGGCGGCCCCGGTAGTGGCGGGCCAACTGAACAACGCCAACGCCGCGTTCGTCCTGCAAACCCTCACCCGCGCCGGCCAGGGCTGCCTGGACCAACACTTTGCCGGCATGATCACCGCGCCGGTGCACAAGGGCGTCATCAACGAAAGTGGCATCGCCTTCTCTGGGCACACTGAGTTTCTGGCCGAACTGACCCACACCGAGCAGGTGGTGATGATGCTGGCCACCCATGGCCTGCGCGTTGCCCTGGTGACCACCCACCTGCCCCTGCGCGATATCGCCGACGCCATCACCGCCGAGCGTCTTGAGCGGGTTACACGCATCCTGCATGCAGACATGCGTAACAAGTTCGGCATCCCCCACCCTCGCATCCTGGTATGCGGCCTCAACCCCCATGCGGGTGAAGGTGGCCATCTGGGCCGCGAGGAAATCGACATTATCGAGCCAGCCCTGGCCCGCCTGCGCGCCGAAGGCATGGACCTGCGCGGGCCATTGCCAGCCGATACCCTGTTTACCCCCAAATATCTGGAGCACTGCGATGCGGTGCTGGCGATGTATCACGACCAGGGCCTGCCCGTACTCAAGTACAAGGGCTTTGGTGCGGCGGTCAACGTGACCCTGGGGCTGCCCATCATCCGTACCTCGGTTGACCACGGCACTGCCCTGGACCTCGCTGGCACCGGCAACATCGACACCGGCAGCCTGCGCGTTGCGCTGCAAACTGCCTACCAGATGGCCGAGAACCGACCATGAACGAGCAATACCAACACCGGGCGCGCAAGCGCTTCGGTCAGAACTTCCTGCACGACGCAGGCATTATCGACCGCATCCTGCGGGCTATCAACGCCAAGGCTGGCGAGCACCTGCTGGAAATCGGCCCGGGCCAGGGCGCCCTCACCGAGGGGCTGCTGGGCAGTGGCGCGCAACTGGACGTGGTTGAACTGGACAAGGACCTTGTGCCGATCCTGCAGCACAAGTTCGCAGATCGCGGCAACTTCCGCCTGCACCAGGGCGACGCCCTGAAGTTCGACTTCAACCAGCTGGGCGTCCCCCCACGCAGCCTGAAAGTGGTCGGCAACCTGCCCTACAACATCTCGACGCCCCTGATCTTCCATTTGCTCAGCCATGCCGGGCTGATCCGCGACATGCATTTCATGCTGCAAAAGGAAGTGGTCGAGCGCATGGCTGCAGGCCCCGGCGGTGGCGATTGGGGCCGCCTGTCGATCATGGTGCAGTACCACTGCCGGGTCGAACACCTGTTCAACGTTGGCCCAGGCGCCTTCAACCCGCCGCCCAAGGTGGACTCCGCCATTGTGCGCCTGGTACCCCACGAAGTGCTGCCACACCCGGCGAAGGATGCACGCCTGCTGGAGCAGGTGGTACGCGAAGCGTTCAACCAGCGCCGTAAAACCCTGCGCAACACCATGAAAGGCCTGCTCGACAGCCAGGCCATCGAAGCGGCTGGTGTGGACGGCAGCCTGCGGCCCGAGCAGCTTGACCTGGCAGCCTTCGTGCGCCTGGCTGACCAATTGGCAGACCAGCAAGCCTGACCTCAGCGCGACCGTTGGGCATCTGCTCAATCCGCATGCCGAGCGGCGCAGGGCCAGTGCTGGCCCTGCGCACCATCAATGGCCTAGACTGCATCATTGCGTCAGTTCGCCCAAGGCCCTTGCATGACCGACCCCCGCTATCAGATCGACGTCAGCGTCGTGACCCGTTATCTCAAAGAACAATCCGACCCGGATAACAGCCGTTTCGCCTTCGCCTACACCATTACGGTGCAGAACAACGGCTCACTCAAAGCCAAGCTGCTGTCACGCCACTGGCTGATCACCAATGGTGATGGTGAAGTGGAGGAAGTGCGCGGCGCCGGCGTGGTCGGGCAGCAACCCAACATCGACCCGGGCCAGAGCCATACCTACAGCAGCGGCGCGGTGATCACTACCCGCGTCGGCACCATGCAGGGCAGTTACCAGATGTTCGCCGAAGACGGCAAACGTTTCGATGCCACCATCGCGCCTTTCCGCCTGGCTGTACCCGGGGCATTGCACTGATGGCTACCTACGCCGTCGGCGATCTGCAAGGCTGCCTGCAACCGCTCAAATGCCTGTTGGACCGGGTGAAATTCAACCCGAGTGTGGACCGCCTGTGGCTGGTGGGCGACCTGGTGAACCGCGGCCCGGAATCTCTCGAAACCTTGCGCTTTCTGTACGCCATGCGCGAGTCGCTGGTGTGCGTACTCGGCAACCATGACCTGCACCTGCTGGCCGCATGGCACAACGTCGAGCGCTTGAAAAAAAGCGACACGCTGCGTGAGGTCATCGAGGCGCCGGATGCCGATCAGCTGTTCGACTGGCTGCGCCAGCAAAAGCTGCTGCATTACGATGAAGCACGCGGCATCGCGCTGGTTCATGCGGGCATCCCCCCGCAGTGGACGCTGGGCAAAGCCCTTGAGTTGGCGGCAGAGGTGGAAGCAGTGCTGCGCGATGATAACCGCCTGCAGCTTTACCTGGACGGCATGTACGGCAACGAGCCGAACAAGTGGAGCAAGAACCTTGCGGGTGTCGAACGCCTGAGGGTGATCACCAACTGCCTCACACGCATGCGCTTCTGCACCGCCGAGGGCAAGCTGGACCTCAAGAGCAAGGAAGGCCTGGAAACAGCACCCAAGGGCTTCAAACCCTGGTTTGCCCACAAGGGCCGGCGCTCGCGCCACGTGAAGATCATCTTTGGCCACTGGGCCGCCTTGCAGGGCCAGGTCGACGAACCTGGCATCATCGCGCTGGACACCGGTTGCGTCTGGGGTGGCGCCATGACCCTGTACAACGTCGACAGTGGCGAATATCACCATTGCGACTGTGGCGAAGGCGGCACCCTGCGCTCAGCGGCGCACCCAACTACACTGAACGATCAGACATGAAGGAAGCAGTAATCATGAGCGAATTCAAACGCATCTCCCCCGAGCAGGCCCTGACGCTCAAGCAGGCAGGTGCGGTAGTGGTGGACATTCGCGACCCGCAGGCATTCGCCGCCGGCCATATCAGCGGTGCCCGGCACCTGGACAACCATTCGGTCCCGGATTTCATCTGCAGCGCCGACCTCGACGCCCCAACGTTGGTGGTGTGCTACCACGGCAACTCCAGCCAGAGCGCTGCGGCCTACCTGGTGAACCAGGGCTTTTCAGACGTGTACAGCATCGATGGCGGTTTTGAGCTGTGGCGTGCCACCTTCCCTGCGGAAACTGCCCAAGGCACCGCCGAATAATTTTTTCATAGTGACTGCAGCCCGCGCCCCGTGCGGGCTGGCGCCTAATCTGACGAACGGTCGTTCGCAACTTCTGCCTGCCCCGCCCTTGACCTTGCCGATAACCAACTATTCTTAGGCTCAGGCCATCCGGAAAAAGGGGAGAGCCGGTACACCGGCGTGCGGGTCATCGGTAGCGTTACAGGGTGTTCTGGGGGGTACACAGCAGCCGGGGAAATTCGGTTGCATGCCAGCATCAGCTGACTGATCCGGCGTCGTCTCTACGTATCGAGCGAGGTGACGTCATGAGTATTTTTAGCCACTTCCAACAACGCTTCGAGTCCACGCGCCAGGAAGAACTCTCGCTGCAGGAGTACCTCGAGCTGTGCAAAGAGGATCGCAGTGCCTACGCATCGGCGGCCGAACGCCTGTTGCTGGCAATCGGTGAACCCGAGCTGATCGACACCTCTGCCAACTCCAGGCTGTCGCGTATATTTTCCAACAAAGTCATTCGACGCTACCCGGCCTTTGCCGACTTCCATGGCATGGAAGAGTGCATCGACCAGATCGTCTCTTACTTCCGCCACGCCGCCCAGGGCCTGGAGGAGAAGAAACAGATCCTCTACCTGTTGGGCCCGGTTGGCGGCGGTAAATCGTCCCTGGCCGAAAAGCTCAAGCAGCTGATGGAGCGGGTACCGTTCTATGCCATCAAGGGGTCGCCTGTATTCGAATCCCCTCTGGGGCTGTTCAACGCCACCGAAGACGGGGCCATTCTCGAGGAAGAGTACGGCATCTCGCGGCGATACCTGAGCACCATCATGTCCCCCTGGGCCACCAAGCGCCTGCAGGAGTTTGGCGGCGACATCAGCAAGTTCAAGGTGGTCAAGCTGTACCCCTCTATCCTCAACCAGATCGCCATCGCCAAGACCGAACCGGGCGATGAGAACAACCAGGATATCTCTGCGCTGGTGGGTAAGGTGGATATCCGCAAGCTCGAGGAATTCCCGCAGAACGACGCCGATGCCTACAGCTACTCGGGCGCGCTGTGCCGGGCCAACCAGGGCCTGATGGAGTTTGTGGAAATGTTCAAGGCACCGATCAAGGTGCTGCACCCCCTGCTTACCGCTACCCAGGAAGGCAACTACAACAGTACCGAAGGCCTGGGGGCGATCCCCTACTCCGGCATTCTGCTGGCCCACTCCAACGAATCGGAGTGGCACACGTTCCGCAACAACAAGAACAACGAGGCCTTCATCGACCGTATCTACATCGTCAAGGTGCCGTATTGCCTGCGCGTCAGCGATGAGATCAGGATCTACGACAAGTTGCTGGTCAACAGCTCGCTGTCCAAGGCCCACTGCGCACCCGACACCCTGAAGATGCTCGCCCAGTTCACCGTCCTTTCGCGCCTCAAGGAACCGGACAACTCGAACATCTACTCCAAGATGCGCGTGTACGACGGTGAAAACCTCAAGGACACCGACCCCAAGGCCAAGTCCATTCAGGAGTACCGCGATTCGGCCGGTGTCGACGAGGGCATGAACGGCCTGTCCACCCGGTTTGCCTTCAAGATCCTGTCCAAGGTCTTCAACTTTGACCCGCACGAAGTGGCCGCCAACCCGGTACACCTGTTGTATGTGCTGGAACAGCAGATCGAACAGGAACAGTTCCCCGCCGAAGTGCGTGAGCGCTACCTGCGTTACCTGAAGGAATACCTGGCCCCTCGCTATATCGAGTTCATTGGCAAGGAAATCCAGACGGCCTACCTGGAGTCGTACAGCGAATATGGGCAGAACATCTTCGACCGCTATGTGCTCTACGCCGACTTCTGGATCCAGGACCAGGAGTACCGCGACCCGGAAACCGGTGAAATCCTCAACCGTATCGCCCTTAACGAGGAACTGGAAAAAATCGAGAAACCTGCCGGCATCAGCAACCCGAAGGACTTCCGCAACGAGATCGTCAACTTCGTGCTGCGCGCCCGCGCCAATAACAACGGCAAGAACCCGAGCTGGCTCAGCTATGAAAAGCTGCGGGTGGTGATCGAGAAGAAAATGTTCTCCAACACCGAGGATCTGCTGCCCGTCATCAGCTTCAATGCCAAGGCCAGCAAGGAGGACCAACAGAAACACAACGATTTCGTCACGCGGATGGTGGAGCGTGGCTACACCGACAAGCAGGTCCGCCTGCTGTCGGAATGGTACCTACGTGTAAGGAAATCGCAATAGAGCGCCAAGCTGTGAGCTGCAAGCTGCAAGCTGTTCGCCGTACGGTTCAGTACCGACGCAATAGCTTGCAGCAGCGCTGTCTGCTCTTTCTTGCAGCTTGAAGCTTGAAGCTTGTAGCTCGCAGGCTTGTAGCTCGCGGGCTTGTAGCTCCGCGCTGCATCCAGTTACCGGAGGGACCATGAGCTACGTTATCGACCGACGCCTGAACGGCAAGAACAAGAGCACGGTCAACCGCCAGCGTTTCTTGCGGCGGTACCGCGATCACATCAAGAAAGCCGTCGAAGAGGCGGTTAGCCGCCGCTCGATCATGGACATGGAGCACGGCGAACAGATCAGCATTCCGGGGCGCGATATCGATGAACCGGTGCTGCACCACGGGCGTGGTGGCAAGCAGACCATCGTGCACCCTGGCAACAAGGAATTCACCGCCGGTGAACACATCGCCCGGCCTCAGGGCGGCGGCGGCGGGGGTGGCCGGGGCAAAGCCGGCAACTCGGGTGACGGCATGGACGACTTCGTCTTCCAGATCACCCAGGAAGAGTTTCTGGAATTCATGTTCGAAGACCTGGAGCTGCCGAACCTCGTCAAGCGTCACATCACCGGGGCCGACACCTTCAAAACTGTGCGCGCAGGCGTGGCCAGTGAAGGCAACCCCTCACGCATCAACATCGTGCGCACACTGCGTTCGGCCCATGCCCGGCGCATTGCCCTGACCGGCAGCAGCCGTGCCCTGCTGCGCGAGGCGCAAAAAGAGCTCGAACGCCTGCGGGTGGAGGAGCCTGACAATTTCACTGATATCCAGGAGGTCGAGCAGGAAATCGTCCGCCTCAAGGCGCGCATCAACCGCCTGCCGTTCCTCGATACGTTCGACCTCAAGTACAACCTGCTGATCAAGCAACCCAACCCCAGCTCCAAAGCCGTGATGTTCTGCCTGATGGATGTCTCCGGCTCCATGACTCAAGCCACCAAGGACATCGCCAAGCGCTTTTTCATTCTTTTGTACCTGTTCCTGAAACGTAACTACGACCGAATTGAGGTAGTGTTCATCCGCCACCACACCAGTGCACGCGAAGTGGATGAAGAAGAATTCTTCTACAGTCGCGAAACGGGCGGGACAATCGTTTCCAGCGCACTCAAGCTGATGCAGGAGATCATGGCCGAGCGCTACCCGGCCAGTGACTGGAACATCTACGCCGCCCAGGCGTCGGATGGCGACAACTGGAATGACGATTCACCTATCTGCCGGGATATCCTGACCAAGCAGATCATGCCCCACGTGCAGTACTACACGTATGTCGAGATCACCCCGCGTGAGCACCAGGCGCTGTGGTATGAATACGAGCGCATCGGCGATGCATTCCCAGACACCTTTGCCCAGCAACAGTTGGTATCGGCCGGCGATATCTACCCGGTCTTCCGTGAACTCTTCCAGCGCAGGTTAGCCACATGACCGCCAGAGCACAGAGACGCCAGCCCATCTCCACCGGGTCAGAGTGGACATTCGAACTGATCCAGAACTACGACCGGGAAATCGGCCGCCTGGCCGAGCGCTACGCGCTGGATACGTACCCCAACCAGATCGAGGTCATTACCGCCGAGCAGATGATGGATGCCTATGCATCCGTCGGCATGCCTCTGGGCTATCACCACTGGTCGTACGGCAAACAGTTTCTCAGCACCGAAAAATCCTATACCCGTGGGCAGATGGGCCTGGCCTACGAGATCGTGATCAACTCCGACCCCTGCATCGCCTACCTGATGGAAGAGAACACCATGTGCATGCAGGCACTGGTCATTGCCCACGCCTGTTATGGCCATAACAGCTTCTTCAAGGGTAACTACCTGTTCCGCACCTGGACCGACGCCAGTTCGATCATCGACTACCTGGTTTTTGCCAAGCAGTACATTGCCCAATGCGAAGAGCGTCACGGCATCGACGCGGTAGAAGACCTGATCGACTCTTGCCATGCCCTGATGAACTACGGCGTGGACCGCTACAAGCGGCCCTACCCTATTTCCGCCGAAGAAGAGCGGCGCCGCCAAAAGGACCGCGAAGAACACCTTCAGCGGCAGATCAACGACCTGTGGCGCACCATCCCCAAGAGTGCCGAAAAGGGCAGCGACCGGGATGACGCTCGCTTCCCTGCCGAACCTCAGGAAAACATCCTCTATTTCATCGAAAAGAACGCGCCACTGCTGGAGCCCTGGCAGCGAGAAGTGGTGCGTATCGTGCGCAAGATCGCCCAGTACTTCTACCCGCAACGCCAGACGCAAGTCATGAACGAAGGGTGGGCTACATTCTGGCACTACACCCTCATGAACGACCTCTATGACGAAGGGTTGATCACTGAAGGGTTCATGATGGAATTTCTGCAGTCGCATACCAGTGTGGTGTTCCAGCCAGGCTTCGACAGCCCGTATTACAGCGGCATCAACCCCTACGCACTCGGGTTTGCCATGTACACCGACATCCGCAGGATATGCGAGCACCCCACTGAAGAAGATCGCCGCTGGTTCCCCGACATTGCCGGCAGTGACTGGCTCGCTACCATCAAGTTCGCCATGAGCAGCTTCAAGGACGAAAGCTTTATTCTTCAGTACCTGTCACCCAAGGTCATGCGTGATTTGAAGCTGTTCAGCATTCTCGATGATGACCAGCGCGACGACCTGCTGGTACCGGCCATTCATGACGAAGCGGGCTACCGTGTCATTCGCGAGCAACTTGCTGCCCAGTACAATTTGGGCAACCGTGAACCCAACGTGCAGATCTGGAGTGTGGACCGTCGTGGCGACCGCTCACTGACCCTGCGCCACCAGCAGCACAACCGCAAACCGCTGGGGGACTCCACCGAAGAAGTGCTCAAGCACCTGCATCGGTTGTGGGGCTTTGATATCCATCTCGAAACCGTACAGGGCGACAAAGTGATGAAAACCCACCACATGCCGCCGCGAGGCGACCACGCCGAAGGGGCTGATTACGGCCGCATGGACCTGGCGGTGGTCCACCACCTGTAACCCCACGCCATGGCTGCCGACGGGTTATCCTGTCGGCATTCATGGAGAGTTGTACATGCACATTTACAAAGTCGGCGGCGCAGTACGCGACCGCCTGCTCGGCCTTCCTGTCAGCGATACCGACTGGCTGGTGGTTGGCGCAACCGTCGAAGACATGCACGCCAAAGGCTATCGCCCGGTCGGCACAGACTTCCCCGTCTTCGTGGACCCACATACCGGCGATGAATACGCCCTGGCCCGTACCGAGCGCAAAAGCGGCCGGGGCTACGGCGGCTTCACTTTCTACGCCAGCCCCGACGTCACCCTTGAAGAAGACCTGATCCGCCGCGACCTGACCATCAACGCCATGGCCGAAGACGAACACGGCAAGGTCTATGACCCCTACCATGGCCAGGATGATCTCGAGAAGCGCCTGCTCCGCCATGTTTCGCCGGCCTTTGCCGAGGACCCGCTGCGCGTGTTGCGTGTGGCCCGCTTTACCGCCCGCTACGCACCCATGGGTTTCCGCATTGCCGACGACACCCTGTCGTTGATGCAGCAGATCAGTGCATCGGGTGAGTTGCAGGCACTGACCGCCGAGCGCAGCTGGAAGGAGATTCAGCGGGCACTGATGGAGGCGCAGCCACAGGTGTTCTTCCAGGTGCTAGACGCCTGCCAGGCACTCGAACAGATGATGCCAGAGCTTCACCGAGGGCCTTTGTGCCTAGCCGCACTCCAACAGGCAGCGGCCCATGCCCAGCCCCTGCACGTGCGCTGGGCGTGCCTGCTGGGCAGGCTGGCACCAGAGCAGGTCAAGGCGGTGAACAAGCGCCTCAAGGCCCCCAGGGAGTGCCAGGAGCTGGCCCAGTTGACCAGCCAATGCCTGACGCTGGCAGACAGCGCACTGGAGTTGCCTGCCACTGGCCTGCTGGAGCTGCTACAGCGGTTTGATGTGTACCGGCGCCCCCAACGTTTCGAGGACTTCATCGCCGCCTGCGAAATGACCGCCTTGGGCGATGGAAAAGCCGCTTACCCTCAGGCCGATCACCTGCGCAGCGCAGCAGCAGCAGCCAGAGCGGTGGATGCGCAGCCCCTCGTGCAGGCCGGCCTTACAGGCCAAGCGCTCGGCGAAGCCCTGAAGGCCGAAAGACTAAAAGCCCTGCAACCGTAGGCGCGAGCACAGCGCACGAGCGCAACCCAGGCGGCGACATCCGCGTGTCTGCCGATCAAGCTGGCGTCAACTGCACCCCACGCCAGTCGAATGCAACAGGCGCCAGCACCTGATCGATCTGCGCTTCTTGCCAGAGCTGCCCCATGGGCTTGCCCACCCCCGGGTGCACCAGCTCCGGGGCCAGCAGCGCAAGGGGCCACAGCACAAAGGCGTTTTTCAGGATTTCAGCACGCGGCAGCACCAGCCCATCAAAATTGCCGTGCAGATCGTCATACATCAGCACATCGATATCCAGCGGCAAGCCCTTGCGATCCGGGGCGTAGCGGCCATTGTCGGCTTCGATGAACTTGAGACGGCGGTCCAGTTCGATCAGCGGCAATGTGGTCTGCCCGGTCACCACGAGATTGATGAACGGACCGCTCTTGATACCCACCGGCTGGCTCTCGAACACAGGCGAGCACCGCATGCCGGTGAGAATGGCGGCCAGCGCATCGAGCCCGGCACACAGGTGCGCATGGCGGTCGATATTGCTGCCCAGGCCCAGGTAAACCGTGCTTACAGACATCCGCGCTCGATCTCCACGCCAACACCGCCACGGGCTGCCGGAACGGCGCCTGGCTTGGTCAGCTTCAGCCGCACCCAAGGGATGTTGAACTCCTGCATCAGCACCGCTACCAGGCGCTCGGCGAAGGTTTCCACCAACTCGAAGCGCGCCTGCTCGGCAAAGGCCTGGATCCGCGCTGAGACGCTGGCGTAGTCCAGTGCCAGGCTCAGGTCGTCGCCGGCAGCCGCCGGGCGGTTGTCCCAGCCGAAGCTGAGGTCCAGGCGCAAGCACTGGCGAATATCCCGCTCCCAGTCATAGGCACCAATAACGGTATCGACTTCCAGGCCTTCGATGAACACTCTGTCCAAGCACTTCTCTCCACAGCACGACAAGGGCGACGGGCGCCGTTAGAATCAGGGCGTCCTCGCCCGGAATAGTTAGCATGTTTTGGTTACTGGCGTTACTCGCCTACCTGCTTGGCTCGCTGTCCTTCGCCATTGTTCTCAGCCGCCTTGCGGGCAGCCCGGACCCTCGTTCCAGTGGCTCGGGCAATGCCGGCGCCACTAACATGCTACGCCTTGCAGGGCGCAAGATGGCGATCCTGACCCTGCTCGGCGACCTGTGCAAGGGCCTGCTGCCAGTACTTGTCGCCCGCGCTGCCGGCCTCGACCTGCAGGCACAGGCCTGGATAGGCATTTGTGCAGTGCTGGGCCACCTGTTTCCGCTGTACTTCCGCTTCCACGGCGGCAAGGGCGTCGCAACGGCTGCCGGCATGCTCATGGGTCTGTACTTCCCGGCGGCGCTGCTGGCCATCTGTGCCTGGCTGCTCACCCTCTACCTTACCCGTACCAGCTCGCTTGCGGCACTGATTGCAACCCCGCTGACCCTGCCATTGCTGGCCTGGCGCCAACCCGAGGCGCTGCTGCCCATGACCGTACTGACGATACTGATCGTGTGGCGGCACCGCAGTAACCTGCGCGACCTGTTTGCCGGCCGCGAACGGCATTTTTAACACTCACTGCGGCCAAGCCTTACAGCGGGGGCAACTGCTCCATGGGCCAGCGGGCCTGCACGCTGATTGCCAGGTCCTGCTGTTGACCGGCCAGAAGCCGCTGGCAACCCGCATACGCGATCATCGCGCCATTGTCGGTACAGAATTGCGGACGCGCGTAATAGACGTTGCCTTTGATGCTGGCGAGCATGTCCTCGAGCGAGGTACGCAGGGCCTTGTTGGCGCTCACACCACCGGCAATGACCAGGCGCTTGAGGCCGGTTTGCTTGAGTGCCCGCTTGCACTTGATGGTCAGCGTCTCCACCACCGCCCGCTGGAACGCCAGGGACACGTCGCAACGGGTTTGCTCGTTGTCGTCCCCCGCATTGCGGCACTGCTGCCAGGTGTTCAGGGCGAAGGTCTTCAAGCCGCTGAAGCTGAACTCCAGGCCTGGGCGGTCCGTCATTGGCCGCGGGAATACAAAGCGCCCAGGCGTGCCGCGCTCGGCAAGGCGAGCGATTTCCGGGCCACCGGGGTAGTTCAGGCCAATCAGCTTGGCCGTCTTGTCGAACGCCTCGCCCGCCGCATCGTCAAGGCTCTCGCCCAGCAACTGATACTGGCCGATGCCATCGACACGCACCAACTGGGTGTGGCCGCCGGACACCAGCAAGGCGACGAACGGAAACTCAGGCGGGCTCGCCTCCAGCATGGGTGCCAGCAGGTGGCCTTCCATGTGGTGCACGCCGATGGCCGGCACACCCCACGCAAACGCCAGCGCCTGAGCACACGACGCACCGACCAGCAGCGCACCCACCAGGCCAGGGCCAGCGGTGTAGGAGATGGCGTCGATATCGGTGGCCACGCGGCCTGCATCGCCCAGTACCTGGCGGATCAGCGGCAGCATGCGCTTGACGTGGTCGCGCGAAGCAAGCTCCGGAACAACGCCGCCAAACACACGGTGCAGGTCGATCTGGCTGAACAGCGCATCGGCCAGCAGGCCGCGTTCGCTGTCGTATAATGCGACGCCAGTCTCGTCGCAGGATGTTTCCAATCCCAGTACTAGCATGGGCTCGTCCCTTGTGGGGGCTGAATTCGAAGCCGCGCATGATAGTCCCCGTGTTGGATGCCGACCAGCGGTTTTCGATCAGAGGCTTTGCATTCCGGCGTGCTAAGGGTTAACATCCGCAACCCTTGAAAACCGACGTTCTCCAGCACACCTTTGTTTTGCCAGGAGCGCGTCTACCCCGGTAATGAATTAAGGTAGCCCTGGATGCCAGCCGTCAAAGTTAAAGAGAACGAACCCTTCGACGTAGCTCTGCGTCGTTTCAAGCGCTCCTGCGAAAAAGCCGGTGTACTGGCTGAAGTTCGTAGCCGCGAGTTTTACGAAAAGCCGACTGCAGAACGCAAGCGCAAGGCAGCAGCTGCTGTCAAGCGTCACGCCAAGAAAGTTCAGCGCGAACAGCGCCGCGCCGTTCGTCTGTACTAATACAGGCGTTCAACGCAAAGCTTCTGCCCTGCCCGGCTAACCGCCGGGCGATGGCAGTGGTCGTTTTACACTTGAGCAACTCGCTCAAGGCCCCTGCACACGCTTCACTCACCGTGCTGCGGGCAACCTGCCTTTAACGTCAGAGCTGGTCATCTTTGTTGTAGACCAGACGTGCACGTCCGACTGACGGGTCCCTAGGGCCGGCGACGAGCACACCTTCCCTCGCATTACTCCAAGCCGCACTCGCCACATTCGGCGTGTGAGCGATTAGACTTGCCAGCTGCCAGATTGACGAGACTGCCATGGCCGGGCTGATTCCCCAAAGCTTCATTGACGACCTGATCAACCGCCTCGACATCGTCGATGTGGTGAGTTCACGCGTGCAACTGAAAAAGACCGGCAAGAACTACTCGGCCTGCTGCCCGTTCCACAAGGAAAAAACCCCGTCCTTCACGGTCAGCCCCGACAAGCAGTTCTACTACTGCTTCGGCTGTGGTGCCGGTGGCAACGCCCTTGGCTTCGTCATGGACCACGACAACCTGGATTTTCCCCAGGCCGTGGAAGAGCTCGCTCGCGCCGCAGGCATGGAAGTACCCCGCGAGCAAGGCCGGCGTGACCACAAACCACGCCAGCCAACCGATTCGCCGTTGTACCCGCTGCTGGACGCCGCCTCGGAGTTCTACCGCCAGGCACTGCGCAGCCACCCTACCCGCAAGGCAGCTGTGGACTACCTCAAGGGCCGCGGCCTGTCCGGCGAAGTGGCCCGCGACTTTGGCCTGGGTTTCGCGCCACCGGGCTGGGACAACCTGCTCAAGCACCTGGGCGCCGACACCCTGCAGCAAAAGGTCATGATCGATGCCGGGCTGCTGATCGAGAACGCTGAAAGCGGCAAGCGTTACGACCGTTTCCGCGACCGGGTAATGTTCCCCATTCGCGACAGCCGCGGCCGCATCATCGCCTTCGGTGGCCGGGTGCTGGGCGACGACAAGCCCAAATACCTGAACTCCCCGGAAACGCCTGTGTTCCACAAGGGCCAGGAGCTGTACGGGCTGTATGAAGCACGCAAGCACAACCGCAACCTCGACGAGATCATCGTGGTGGAGGGCTACATGGACGTCATCGCCCTGGCCCAGCAAGGCCTGCGCAATGCCGTGGCTACGCTTGGCACCGCCACCAGCGAAGAACACCTCAAGCGCCTGTTCAGGGTGGTGCCCAGCGTGCTGTTCTGTTTCGACGGCGACCAGGCCGGGCGTAAAGCGGCCTGGCGCGCCCTCGAATCGACCTTGTCGAACCTGCAGGATGGGCGCCGTGCGCGCTTCCTGTTTCTGCCCGAGGGCGAGGACCCAGACAGCCTGGTGCGGGCAGAAGGCACAGATGCGTTCAAGGCGCGTATCAACCAGCACGCCCAGCCGCTGGCCGACTATTTCTTCGAGCAATTGAGCCTGGAAGCAGACCCGCGCTCGCTCGAGGGCAAAGCGCACATGGCGACGCTGGCTGCACCGTTGATCGAAAAAATCCCGGGTGCCAACCTGCGCCAACTGATGCGCAACCGCCTCAGGGAGATCACCGGGCTGGACCTGCAGCAGGTCGAGCAACTGGCCCAGCAGGCACCGCCCCCCAGCAGCGCACCGGACTACGACCCCGGCTACGATTACGATGCCATGGTCAGCTATACCGCCGATTACGGCGACATGCCGCAACCGGACTACGCTGGCGCCCACCAAGAGCAGGCGTGGACGCCGAAAAAAAGCGGAGGCAAGAAGCCCTGGGACAAGAACCGCAAAGGTGGCAAGCCTTGGCAACGCGACGAGGCGCCGCCGCGCGTACCGGCGCCGGTAGAGCCGCCCACACTGGCCGCCCTGCGCACACTGCTGCACCACCCGCTGCTGGCAGGCAAAGTTGAGGACGCCAGCCATTTTGCCGATGAAGAACACCTGTACAGCCAGTTGCTGGTGGCATTGATCGAAGCCGCACAGAAAAATCCTGGGCTAAGCTCAATGCAGTTGATCGCACGCTGGCACGGCACCGAACAAGGCCGCCTGCTACGGGCGCTGGCAGAAAAGGAATGGCTGATCGTGGCCGACAGCCTTGAACAACAGTTTTTCGACACCATTACTAGCTTGTCCGCCCGCCAACGCGAGCGCAGCCTGGAACAACTGCTCAGGAAATCACGTCAAAGCGAATTGACCAGCGAGGAAAAAACCCAGCTTCTCGCCCTGCTGAGCCGTAATGTTCCCGCACAAACGCCGACCTCATCTGGCGCGTGAGGCCCATGCTCGGGTATAATCCTCGGCTTGTTTTTTGCCCGCCAAGACCTTCAGTGGATAGGGTGTTATGTCCGGAAAAGCGCAACAGCAGTCTCGTATCAAAGAGTTGATCACCCGCGGTCGTGAGCAGGGCTACCTGACTTACGCGGAGGTCAACGACCACCTGCCCGAGGATATTTCAGATCCGGAGCAGGTGGAAGACATCATCCGCATGATCAACGACATGGGGATCAACGTATTCGAGAGTGCTCCGGATGCGGATGCCCTTCTGTTGGCGGAAGCCGACACCGACGAAGCCGCGGCCGAAGAAGCCGCTGCTGCGTTGGCGGCAGTTGAGACCGATATTGGCCGCACGACCGACCCGGTGCGCATGTACATGCGTGAAATGGGTACCGTCGAGCTGCTGACCCGTGAAGGCGAAATCGAAATCGCCAAGCGTATCGAGGAAGGCATCCGTGAAGTCATGGGCGCCATCGCTCACTTCCCGGGTACTGTCGACCATATCCTCGGCGAATACGACCGCGTGACCACCGAAGGTGGCCGCCTGTCGGACGTTCTCAGCGGTTACATCGACCCTGACGACAATATCGCCGCGCCTACCGAAGAAGTCCCTGTTCCAGGCGCCAAGGCTGCCGCGACCAAGGAAGAATCGGAAGACGAAGAAGAAGAGTCCGACAGCGACGACGAGGAAGAGACCGAGAGCGGTCCAGACCCGGAAGTCGCGCGTCAGCGCTTTGGGGCCGTCTCCGACCAGCTTCAGGTCACCAACAAGGTGGTCAAGAAGCATGGTCGTGGCCACAAGGAAAGCGTCGCAGCCCTGCAGGCACTGGCCGATCTGTTCATGCCGATCAAGCTGGTCCCCAAGCAGTTCGAAGTGCTGGTCGAGCGTGTTCGCGATGCCCTGAGCCGCCTGCGTCAGCAGGAACGCGCCATCATGCAGCTGTGCGTGCGTGATGCCCGCATGCCTCGTGCCGACTTCCTGCGCATGTTCCCAAGCAACGAAACCGACCAGACCTGGAGCGGTGACCTTGCCAAGCGCAACACCAAATGGGCTGCCGCCCTGGGTGAAAAGGACGCGGCCATCGTCGCCTGCCAGCAGAAGCTGATCGACCTTGAAAACGAAAGCGGCCTGACCGTTGCCGAGATCAAGGAAATCAACCGTCGCATGTCCATCGGCGAAGCCAAGGCTCGCCGCGCCAAGAAAGAAATGGTCGAGGCGAACCTGCGTCTGGTGATCTCCATCGCCAAGAAGTACACCAACCGTGGCCTGCAGTTCCTGGACCTGATCCAGGAGGGCAACATCGGCTTGATGAAGGCGGTGGACAAGTTCGAATACCGTCGTGGCTACAAGTTCTCCACCTACGCCACCTGGTGGATTCGTCAGGCGATTACCCGCTCCATCGCCGACCAGGCGCGCACCATTCGTATTCCGGTGCACATGATCGAGACGATCAACAAGCTCAACCGTATTTCCCGGCAGATGCTGCAGGAAATGGGTCGCGAACCGACCCCGGAAGAGCTGGGCGAGCGCATGGAAATGCCTGAGGACAAGATCCGCAAGGTATTGAAGATCGCCAAAGAGCCGATCTCCATGGAAACCCCGATCGGTGACGATGAAGATTCGCACCTGGGTGACTTCATCGAGGACTCGACCATGCAGTCCCCGATCGACGTTGCCACGGTCGAAAGCCTCAAGGAAGCCACCCGTGACGTGCTCTCGGGCCTGACCGCACGCGAAGCCAAGGTGCTGCGCATGCGCTTCGGTATCGACATGAACACCGACCACACCCTCGAAGAGGTGGGCAAGCAGTTTGACGTGACCCGTGAGCGGATCCGTCAGATCGAAGCGAAGGCGCTGCGCAAGCTTCGCCACCCCACCCGCAGCGAGCACCTGCGCTCCTTCCTCGACGAGTGACGGCGTAGCGTTAACGTATTGGGGCCGCTTTTGCGGCCCCAATTGCGTCTGCGGCAAAGCAAAAGGCCACCAGCGCATCGGCGCGCGCAAGGCCCTGTAACCCTTAAAAAAACTCCCCTTCCCAAGCCTACGCTCGCGGCATTGGCCGTCTACACTCGTTTCAGAACTTCTGAATGCGAGGCCGCTATGCCCCTGATGCCGGCCAACCTGGTGCTGTACGGCTTACCCACGGTACTGTTGCTGATGATGGTGCTGGCCGTTGTCATGCGTATCAATCGGCGCCTCAGCTCGGAAATTTCCCGCCGTATTGCCCTGGAACAGGAGCTGCGCAGCAGCGAGTACCACTACCGCGGCCTGGTCGAAAGCCTGTCGGCTATTGCCTGGGAGGCGGACGCCAACGACTTCACCTTCAGTTATGTGTCCCCCCACGCCGAAAACCTGCTCGGCTACCCACTGAGTGACTGGCTCAAGCCCGGTTTCTGGCGCAGCATTCTGCACGCCGACGACGCTCTCTGGGCCCAAGCCTATTGCGACAGCGAGACGGCGGCTGGGCGAGACCACAGCCTGGACTACCGGGTTATACGCGCCGACGGCCAGCCGCTGTGGGTGCGCAATATCGTCAGCATGATCAAACACGGCCACCAGCCCGTCATACGCGGCCTGATGATCGACATCAGCGAAACCAAGCGCACCGAAGATGCCCTGCGCTTGTCCGAACAGAAGTTTGCCTCGGTGTTTCAACAATGCCCGGACATCCTGCTAATCGCACGCCACAGCGATGGCTGCCTGCTGGAAGTGAACGAAGCGTTCGAAGAGCAGATTGGCCTTACGCCAGGCGAAGTGATAGGCCGTACGGCGACCGAACTCAACCTCTGGGCCGTGGCAGGTACAGGCCCACTGCTACTCGACCGCCTGCACCAGGGCGGTATCCGCAACCTGGAGATGAGCTTCCGCCGCAGCAATGGCCAGTTGTTCACAGGCCTTACCTCCGCTGAAACCTTTGAGCTAGACGGTACGCCCGCGCTGGTGGTGGCCGTGCGAGACATCAGCCAGCTCAAGGAAACCCAGGAACAGCTGCAAACCTCTGAGGAGAAGTTCGCCAAAGCCTTCCACGCCTCCCCAGACGGCCTGCTGTTGTCGCGCCAGAGCGATGGCCTGCTGCTGGAAGTGAACGAAGGTTTCTGCCGGCTTACCGGTTACGCACTCAACCCGACCATTGACCAGACTTCGCTCGACCTGGGCATCTGGGTAGACCTGAACGAGCGCAAACGCCTGCTTGCCCGGCTCAACCAGGATGGGTTCGTGCGCGACTTCACCTGCCACATACGCCGCAGCGACGGGCAGATCCGGCTGTGTGAGCTGTCTGCACGCCCGCTGCCGATTGCCGGCACCGACTGCATGTTGACCATCGCCCGCGACATCACCGAACGCCACCTGATGCAGGAAAAACTGCAACTGGCGGCCACGGTATTCGAGAACACCGCCGAGGGCGTGCTGATCACCGACATTGACCAGCGCATCAGTGCGGTCAACCGCGCCTTCAGTGAAATCACTGGCTACAGTGAAATCGAGGCCCTGGGCCAGACCCCTCGCCTGCTCGCGTCCGGTCAGCATGACAGTGCGTTCTACGCGGCCTTGTGGCATCAGCTGACCGCCGAGGGCCACTGGCAAGGCGAAATCTACAACAAGCGCAAGAACGGTGAGTTTTACCCCAGCTGGCTCACCATCAGCGCCGTGCGCAACACAGAGCGGGACATCACCCACTTCGTTGCGGTATTCGCCGACATTTCCAGTATCAAGCACGCCCAGGCCAAGCTGGACTATCAAGCGCACCACGACCCGCTAACCGGCCTGCCCAACCGCGCCCTGTTCGAGAACCGCCTGCAAGCCGTGCTCACCTGTGCGCAGGTGTCCAACCGCCAGGGCGCAGTGCTGTTCCTCGACCTCGACCGTTTCAAGCACATCAACGACAGCCTCGGCCACCCAGTGGGTGACCTATTGCTCAAGGGTATCGCCCAACGCCTCAAGGAGCAGGTGCGCGACGTAGACACCGTCGCCCGCCTGGGTGGCGACGAGTTCATCATCCTGCTGCCCGGCCTGCACAAGCCCAGCGACGCCAGTTCCATCGCCAACAAGCTGCTTGCCTGCTTTAGTGCGCCATTCCAGGCTGGCGAGCACGAGTTTTTCACCAGTGCCAGCATCGGTATCAGCCTTTATCCACAGGACGGCACTGATGTTGCCACCCTGATCCGCAACGCTGACGCCGCCATGTACCGGTCCAAGGCCAAAGGTCGCAACCGGGTCGAAGCCTACACCTGCGACCTTACTGCCCAGGCCAGCGAACGCATCGCCTTGGAGCATGAGTTGCGGCGAGCCATCGAGCGCAACGAGATGAGCCTGTGCTTCCAGCCCAAACTCAGCCTGCAAACCCAGACCCTGGTCGGCGCAGAGGCCTTGATCCGCTGGAGCCACCCGACCTTTGGCGAAGTGCCCCCGGAGCATTTCATCCACCTGGCAGAAGAAAACGGCACCATCCTGCAAATCGGCGATTGGGTACTGGAGCAGGCCTGCCGGCAGATGCAGGCCTGGAAACAACGCTACGAGCCTTTCGGCCCCCTGTCCATCAACCTGGCCGGCGCCCAGTTGCGCCAACCCCACCTGGCGCGCCGCATCGAGGCGCTACTCAAACAGCACCAGCTCAAGGCTGGCGACCTGCAACTGGAAATCACCGAGAACTTCATCATGAGCCAGGCCGAAGAGGCCCTGGCCGTGTTGCACCAGCTGAAAAGGCTCGGCGTGCAACTGGCCATCGATGACTTCGGCACCGGCTATTCGTCGCTCAGCTACCTCAAGCGCCTGCCGCTGGACATCCTGAAAATCGACAAGTCGTTCATTCGCGGCCTGCCAGACGACCCCCACGACGCCGCCATCGCCCGCGCAATCATCGCCCTGGGCCGCAGCATGCAGCTCACCATCATCGCCGAAGGCGTGGAAAACCAGGCCCAACAACGTTTCCTGGCAGCCGAGGGCTGCGAGCAGATCCAGGGCTACATCGTCAGCCTGCCGCTGATGCCTGACGAGTTCGCCGCCACATTCCTTCGCATAGCACTATCGGATCTTTCAGATGGCACTGGTGCGCAACCCTCGTTATAATCCCGGCCTCCTACTGAGGGCCTATAGCTCAGTTGGTTAGAGCAGAGGACTCATAATCCTTTGGTCCACGGTTCGAGTCCGTGTGGGCCCACCAAACCAAAAGCCGCGTATATACGCGGCTTTCGTGTTTTTGGCGAGGCCTTCCCAGCTGAAGCCCTGTCGGGTGAGCGTACTCATCAGGCAGTGCGGCAAGGCTTCCCCGTCTAGATGGAATGCGAGCAGCAACAAAAGCTGAATCGCAGCTGTTCACATCTTGATCGGGAAACATTAAGGTAACTAATTGCCACACACCGCCCTGGATGGCGCATAGCGCGGAACATGGAGCCGTTCTCCACTTCCCTCATGCCAAGATGCATGCACTCAACCTCGGCCCGCCCGCTATCCCTGGCGCAGCGTCGATTGGGTTACCGCCCCCAGAGCGCGAGTTCTTGATAACGCCTTACGACGATATCAACTTACATTTGCGGCCGAAGCTGAACCAGCTTCAGCTTACACGCTGGTATTCGCCAGGATTTGGCACGGGGAACTGAAAGGGAATGCTGAGCACGAAGACACTGCAATACACAGCGCTCGCCACGGCCATTGCCATGGGGCTCAGTGGATGCGCGACGATTGACAAAACCCTGGGAGAGAACTCAGGCAAGTTCGCCTGCGGTGCCGGCGCTGTGCTGGGTTCGCTCGTCGTGGGGGGTGTGGTCGCTGCCTCTGGTGGTAACGGCAACCAGATCGCCGCCGGCGCTGTTGCGGGAGGCGCTTTGGGCTGCGGCGCGCTGTATGCCTATAAGCAGCGCGTCGATCGCCTAAGGGCTGTAGCTGCCGAGCAGGGCGTGACGGCTGAAGTGCGAGAAGTCGAAATGGTCTCTGCCAGCGGCGACAAGAAGTCTGTCGGTGTGGAAGCCCAAATCGAAACGACCGAGATGTTCCCGTCGGGCTCGGCAACATTGACCAGTCAGGGCTACCGCAAACTGAGCGTAATGGCACAGGAATTTGCGCGTGATCGAACAGCCGCCCGACCCGGTGCCCCGACCAAGAAACTCCTGGTCGTTGGCCACACCGACTCTTCAGGCAGTGCTGAACTCAACCAGAAACTGTCCGAGCAACGGGCTCGAACCGTCGCCGACATGATGGCCGCGATTGGCGTCCCGCAGCAGGATATTTTCTTCCAGGGCGCAGGGTCCGCACGGCCTGTGGCTGATAACACCTCCCTCGCCGGCAGAGCGAAAAACCGTCGGGTAGAGATCGTCGAAGTCGACAACGAGCAGGTGCTGGCGCAGCGCGTGCGCGAGGAGCGGTCGGGTGCCAGGTATCTGGCTCATGGCACGGCCGTCGCGCCCAAGGTCAAGGTTGAAAAGGCGGCGGCAAAGCGTGGCGCTGATTCCAGGCCTACCCAGGTCGCCACAACTGCAAAGCAGCCGGTGAGCACGCCCACTCTTCCGCAAACCCCGGTTCTCAACGACAAGGCCCCCGTACTGCCAACCAGCCCTGGCGCAGAGGTGGTGGTGCAGCTTGCGGGCCAAGGCGGTATCGACTTCGGTGGCGTACCCGTCACCACCACCACCTCCATGCTGTCATCGAACATACAACCGAAGCGTTCGACCTTTTCCTTGATCAGTTCGGCATACGCCAATGCTCCGGTTACCTCGTGCGTTGGGGACCTGCCGCGGGTGCAGGGCGAGGTGAAGAACCTGGCCACTGGTGTTGGGCTGAAAGCGTTCTCCACCACTGACTTCCTGCCCGGCCTGAATGGCGGTGTCTGGGCAAGCAAGGTCAATGGCCACGTGGCTGCAGTAGGTCCTGTTGCCGTGCTGCGCGACACCGGTGCCGCGGCTGGTGCCCCGGTCATGCAGTTCATCACCAACGTCGGTACCGCCCAGAAGACAAACTCTGCCCCGGTCAAGTCGGTCGCCAACACCTATGAAGGTGAAACCCAGGTGCTGTACCGCGTCTTCGCGCTCGACCAAAAAAACACGCCGGTTTCATGCATGGACATCGTGTTCGACAAACGTGCAGGCAAGGCCGTCGCTGGCGAAATCTACTACCCGAAACAGGGTGACGCCTACGTGGCGCAGTTCCAACCGCTGAAGCGCGGCTAAGGAGAAGTACCCATGCTTGAAACCATTCAGACGTTTTTTGCCAGCTATTGGCACATCGTCCTGCCCATCGTTCTGCTGATATTTTTGACCATCCCGATCATCATCAACTGGTATGAGGTGCGCTACGCCCTGATGAAGGCGCGTATCAACGCCCCTTGGGTCGGCCGCCTGTCACATTGGGTCAAGAATCCGGGTTCGAAGGAGCTACCGACCCCGAAAAACCCGGAAGCGGTTGGCTTCTACGAGTCGGAGAGCCAGCTGAACCTGAAATACGAAACCTACTACCGCGACCACCAGCCGTCTGAAGCCCATTTCAAGCACTGCCAGAACTACCTGGGCAAGATCGGCGAAGACAACCGCAAAGAAAAAGGTTTCGGTATGTGGGCGATCATCATCGTACTGATGCTGATCGAGGCCACTGCTTTCGGTTACGCGCTTGCGCCCTTTGCCTTGACGCTGGCAACCCCCGACACGGCGGTAGCCGGTGCATTTGGCATCGGGTTGGTGATATCGATCATAGGTGTGTTTCTCTCCGAGTTCGCTGGCCGTCAGCTCTACCTCAACAGTATCGTCAGCAAGATCATGAGCTACGAGGAACTGCGTCACGGTGGCGCGGATGGCGACATGGTATCCCGTGACATCGTCACCATCGATAACACTCATATCGATGACGAGCGCCCGGAATATCAGCGCATGCTGAACCGTGTGAAGGTACCGCAGGATGGCGCCATGCCGGCCAAGCGTTACGGCATCGTTGTCGGCTATGCCGTATTTATTGTCATCCTGGCCGTCGCTGCGTTCTGGGTACGTGCTGAAACCCTCAATGCACAAGAGGCCGACCTGATCGCCAACCCACCGGCTGTGTCGCAAGGCGCCGACGACTTCCCTGCCAGCGGCCAGGATGACTTCCCGCTGCCAAGCGAGATGCAGTCCATCGCCAATGAGGCCGCTGGCAAATCAGCCCAGGACCAGATTGATGCGCTCCACCGCGCCAGCCTTGTCACGTTCGGGGTGCTGAGTTCGCTGTTCATCTTCATCCAGTTCACCTCGACCTTCCTGGCCTACAGCTTTGGCTTTGCCGGTACCTACTCGCGCAAGGCGTGGGAACGGGTGCACAAGTTCTCCAGTGCCAGTGAATTCGCGCGGTATCACCAAGCCAAAGCCCGCAGCATCGCCAATGACGCCCAGTCGGCCCTCGGCAAACTCCAGGCGCTTCAGCTGGCACACTTTCGCGTGAAAGGGGGGGACCGCGAAGCGCTGCGCAAAGACAATGTTGCCCGTACATTCGCACGCTTCATTGAAGAGCAGGATGCAGGCAAGGCCTGGGCTGACCAGAAAGCCATTGCTGATCAACTGGGTAAAGACAGCCGGGCGGTATTGGAAAACTACATCAAGAAATCCACTGCAGACCTGAACACTGCAATTGCCAACAACGATGTTGCAAGAATCGATGAAATCATTCGTTTCGCCTTGCCGCGGATGAATCAGATCGAAGAGCCTTCTCTGATACAGCTGTGCAATACCTTCAAAAGCGTAGCGAACACCTTCGTGGTACCCACCCCATCGGCCCCCGTTGTTGCCGCGCCAGCGCCTATGGCGACCCCCACTGTAGCCGTTCAAGTAAATGTCCCCGTCGAAGCTCCGCCGGTAATGGCCGTGATGCAGACTGGACGCGTCATTGAAGCGGCTCCAGCGGACGCAGTTACTGTTGTACCCGATGCTCCAGCGCCCATGGCGGGTGGCTTTGACCCCCACCAGTTCGGTGACCTGACTGAGTTCCACGAGGATGACCTGCCTTTCGTGGCAACGACCAAAGGCATTGATCTTGAAACCATCAAGCGCGCTCGCCGTCTGCAACTGATGGTCAAGCAGAGCGGCCAGCGTGCCTGAGCCTGTGCTGAGCAGCTGCGTGACTGCGCAGCTGCTTTACTAAAAATGGAGGTTTCATGAACATCAAGAGCTTGGCCCTGGCGCTGCTACTCGTGCCAACCGCTCTGGTGGCGGCGGAGCGTAATGACGTTCCTAGCTGCTACGCCAACGCCCGCATCACCGAGTTCCGCACCGCGCCGTCCGGCCGGATGCTGACCGTTGTCGTTGACCAGACCACCCCGCTGACCCAGGACCTGCAGCGAACGGCCTGGGGGCACATCAAACGCTTCATGCAGCCAGGCGACAAGATCCGCCTCTACTCCTTCAGCGCGTACCTTGAAGGCCACTACACGCGCCTGCGCTACGCTGGCGAGCTGGAAAAACCGATCGATCCGAAAGTGCTGGGTAGCGTGCCGATGATGGCGACCCGTAAATTCGAATCCTGCCTCAAGAACCAGCCTGCGCAGCTGTTCCAAGGCTTCGGTAGGGCCTTTGCTGCCACCATGGGCAAGTCCAGCTCCGATATTCCCCGCAGTGAAATCCTGTTCAGCCTGAAAGCCGTGGGAGAGGACCTGACCAAGGCCGAAGGCGTCAGCGAGCATGTCATGCTGGTGATGTCCGATATGCTGGAGTACAGCGACTTTGGAAGTTTCTATCAATCCAACGGCATCCGCCAAATCGATCCGAAGGTCGAAATCGCCAAGGTCGAGAAGCAAAAGTTGCTGGCGGACTTCCAAGGCGCGCGGGTTTACATACATGGTGCAGCGTTTGTGCCGACCACAGCCAAAAACGGCTACCGTAGCGGAAAAATGATCCAGAACCTGGAACAGTTCTGGCGTAGTTACTTCCAGGCGTCCAATGCCAGTCTGGCTGGTTTTGGCAATCCTGAACTGACGACGGCTGTCGAGTAGACCCGGAAGCCAGCACCCGGCGAACCCTGACCCTCAAAACCGCAGAGACTCACCATGCCGGACTCCCGCCCGCTTGCACTGGACGAAATCGACCGCCAGCTCATTGCCCTGCTGCAGCTGAATGCCCGCGAAAGCGTCGCCACCCTCGCCCGCCACCTGGGCATCGCCCGTACCACCGTCAATTCGCGCCTGGAGCGGCTGGAGAAGAACAAGGTCATCACCGGCTATGGCGTGCGCCTGGGGCAGCGGGTGATGGGCGGGGGGTTGCAGGCCTATGTGGGCATCAAGGTACAACCGCGCTCGGGCAAGGACGTGGTCAAGCGCCTGAGTGCCATGGGGCAGGTTCAGCAGTTGTGTGCAGTGAGCGGTGAGTTCGATTACGTGGCTTGGCTGCAGACCGATTCGCCTGAGCAGCTTGACCAGCTGCTTGACCAGATCGGCAGCCTGGACGGGGTGGAGAAAACCACAACGTCGATCATTCTCAGCAGCAAGGTCGATCGCGGGCAGCCGGTTTAACCCGCTCGCTCTTCGAGTCCGTGTGGGCCCATCAACTTGAAAGCCCTGGCTTGAGCATTAGACAGTGAGCCAAATAGCAAGCATTATCGGCTCACTAGATGAGCCGAATAGGCTCCCTAATCGGCTCACAGATGAGTGCCCCTATGAATGACCCGCTTTGGATCTGGCAGCACACAGACTGGCCGCACTTCAGCTGGCAAGCCGAAGCGCTTGCACCACTGCTGCGCGCGTGCGGTCAGGCTCAGGGCCGTTTGTTGGGAATGCTCGGCGCGGTAGGCACTGAGACCGAAGTGCAGAGCAGCCTGGATGCCATGCTGCAGAACATCGTCACCTCATCAGCCATTGAGGGAGAGCAGCTGAATGTCGGCTCCGTACGTTCGTCACTGGCGCGGCGCTTGGGGCTGAACGAAGACGGCCGCATCACCCCCCGCTCCGAAGGGCTGGCAGAACTGCTTCTCGATGCTACCCGCGCACATCAAGAGCCACTTGACGACCAGCGACTCTTCACCTGGCACCGTTGGCTATTTCCCCGCGATGACCAAATGCTGGCAAGACCATTACAGATCGGTTCATTGCGCGGTGAAGAGGCGATGCAAGTGGTCTCCGGGCGTATCGACCAACCGACCGTGCATTTCGAAGCACCTCCGCGAGCAGGGCTGGAAACCCTGCTGGCAGACTTTCTCGCCTGGTTCGAGAGCAGCCGAAGCGATGTCAGCCTGGATCCGTTTCTTCGCGCCGGCATCGCCCATTTCTGGTTCGTTACCCTGCACCCTTTCGATGACGGCAATGGTCGCCTCACCCGTGCCATTACCGACCTTGCACTGGCCCAGGGTGAACAACAGGCTATCCGCTTTTATGCGATGTCCGCGAGCATGCTCGACGACCGCGCCGGGTATTACCGCATCCTGGAAGCCAGTCAGAAAGGTGTGCTGGATATCACCGGGTGGCTGCAGTGGTTTCTCGCAACCTTGCTCAACAGCTTGGAGCAGGCCCTTGCCCGCATTGACCGTGTGGTGGCGAAGGCGCGCTTCTGGCAGGCACACCGCCGCCAAACCCTGGCGGCAGAGCAGATCAAAGTGCTCAATCGTTTACTCGATGGCGGAGAACGGGGTTTCGAAAACGGTATCAGCGCAGGCCAATACCAAGCTGTGGCCAAGGTTTCCAAAGCAACGGCGACCCGCCATTTGAGCGACCTGCTGGAAAAAGGCTGCATCGAGCGGCTGCCCGGTGGCGGGCGCAGCACCCGTTACAAGATCGCACGCTGAGCACCGAGGCCGGGCCTTTGTGCCATGGGGCAGGTTCAGCAGCAAGGTCGAGCGCAGGCAGCCGATTTAACCCGCTCGCTTGGGTTTTATCAGAGCTTCATCGTCAAACTCCATTACTAACCAGGCATTTAGACGAAAACAAAGACAAAAAGACAACACTCTGCACCTTAATAACGACCATCCCACCTCCTAGAATGACCTCCAGCCTCCCCTATACTCAGGCTACGCCCCTCGCGCAGCCGCTCTGGCAAGGTCCACTTCATGAACAAGAAAAACCGCCACCCCGCCGACGGCAAACAACCTGTCACCATCTTCGGCCCGGACTTTCCGTTCGCCTTCGATGACTGGCTGGAGCACCCTGCCGGCCTGGGCAGCATTCCGCCTGAGCGTCACGGCGAAGAAGTCGCCATCATCGGCGCAGGCATCGCCGGCCTGGTAGCGGCCTACGAATTGATGAAGCTGGGCCTCAAGCCTGTGGTGTACGAGGCGTCGAAGCTAGGCGGGCGCTTACGCTCCCAGGCGTTCAACGGCACCGACGGCATCGTCGCCGAACTGGGCGGCATGCGCTTCCCGGTATCGTCCACGGCGTTCTACCACTATGTGGACAAGCTCGGGCTGGAAACCAAACCCTTTCCCAACCCGCTGACAGCAGCCTCGGGCAGCACCGTGATCGACCTGGAAGGCCAGACCTACTACGCCGAAAGCGTTGCCGACCTACCCAAACTGTTTCACGAAGTGGCAGATGCCTGGGCCGATGCGCTGGAGAGCGGGGCTCAGTTCGCCGACATCCAGCAGGCTATCCGCGACCGCGATGTGCCGCGCCTGAAAGCGCTGTGGAACAAACTGGTGCCACTGTGGGATGACCGCACATTCTACGATTTTGTCGCCACCTCACGCTCGTTTGCCAAACTGAGCTTCCTGCACCGCGAGGTGTTCGGGCAGGTGGGCTTCGGCACAGGGGGGTGGGACTCTGACTTCCCCAACTCGATGCTGGAAATTTTCCGCGTGGTGATGACCAACTGCGACGACCACCAGCACCTGATCGTGGGCGGCGTGGAGCAAGTCCCTCAAGGCATCTGGCGCCATCAGCCAGAGCAATGTGCGCACTGGCCACAGGGCACCAGCCTGAGTTCACTGCACGGCGGTGCACCGAGCACCGGGGTCAGGCGCATCGCCAGGGCGGCCGACGGGCGCCTGGCGGTCACCGACACCTGGGGAGGCACACGCCACTATGGCGCCGTCCTTACCACCTGCCAGACCTGGCTGCTGACCACCCAGATCGACTGCGAAGAGTCGCTGTTTTCGCAGAAGATGTGGATGGCCCTGGACCGCACCCGCTACATGCAGTCTTCGAAGACCTTCGTCATGGTCGATCGGCCGTTCTGGAAGGACAAGGACCCGGAAACCGGTCGCGACCTGCTGAGCATGACCCTGACCGACCGCCTGACCCGGGGTACCTACCTGTTCGACAACGGTGATGACAAGCCGGGGGTGATCTGCCTGTCCTACGCCTGGATGAGCGACGCCTTGAAAATGCTGCCGCACCCTGTGGAAAAACGCGTGCAGCTGGCGCTCGATGCGTTGAAGAAGATCTACCCGAAAACAGACATTGCCGGGCACATCATCGGCGACCCGATCACCATCTCGTGGGAAGCCGACCCTTACTTCCTCGGCGCCTTCAAGGGTGCACTGCCGGGCCACTACCGCTACAACCAGCGCATGTATGCGCACTTCATGCAGCAGCACCTGCCCGCCGAGCAGCGCGGCATCTTTATCGCCGGCGACGACGTGTCGTGGACACCGGCCTGGGTGGAGGGCGCCGTGCAGACTTCGCTGAATGCAGTATGGGGTATCATCAACCACTTTGGTGGCAGCACCCACCCCGACAACCCCGGCCCGGGCGATGTGTTCGACGAGATCGGCCCCATCGCCCTGGCCGACTGACCCAGGAGGCGCCATGCACATCGCGCTGTTCCAAGGCACGCCCAGGCCGCTGGACGTGCCCGGCAACCTGCAGCGCCTGCGCCAGCAGGCCAGGCTGGCTGCCGAACAGGGCGCCGGCCTGCTGGTGTGCCCGGAAATGTTCCTCACCGGCTACAACATCGGCGCCGCGCAGGTGCAACGCCTGGCCGAGACCGAGGATGGCCCGTCGGCCATGCACGTGGTCGAGATCGCTCAGGCGTACCGCATCGCCATTGCCTACGGCTACCCGGAGCGGGGGGGTGACGGGGCGATCTACAACAGCGTGCAGCTGGTCGACGCCCACGGTCGAAGCCTGAGCAACTACCGCAAAACCCACCTCTTCGGCGAACTTGACCGGGCCATGTTCAGCCAGGGGCCTGACCACTTTCCGGTTGTCGAGCTGGGCGGCTGGAAGGTCGGCCTGCTGATCTGCTACGACATCGAGTTCCCGGAAAACGCACGCCGGCTGGCGCTGGGCGGTGCCGAGCTGATCCTGGTGCCCACGGCCAACATGGCACCTTACGATTTCACCTGCCAGGTCACCGTGCGCGCCCGGGCGCAGGAAAACCAGTGTTACCTGGTCTACGCCAACTACTGTGGCTCGGAGGGCGACATTCACTACTGCGGGCAGAGCAGCATCGTTGCGCCGGACGGCAGCCTGCTGGCCATGGCCGGCCACGACGAGTGCCTGCTGACAGCGCAGCTGGAATATGACCGGCTGATCCAGGGGCGCGAAGCGTTCCCTTACCTGCGTGACCTGCGCCAGGAGCTGCACCGGCGCCATGCCTGACGCAATTCGGCATGTCACCCTGGCCAACGGCCTGCAACTGCGCCTGCGCCACGCCCCGCGGCTGAAGCGTGCGGCGGCGGCCATACGGGTGCATGCGGGTAACCATGATGCGCCGGGCAAGTGGCCAGGGCTGGCGCACTTTCTGGAGCATCTGTTCTTCCTGGGTACGCCGCAGTTTCCGCTGGAAGACGGCCTGATGCGCTACGTGCAAGGCGTGGGTGGGCAGGTCAATGCCAGCACCCGCGAGCGCACCACGGACTACTTTTTCGAAACCCCGCCTGCTGCTCTGGCAGGTGGGCTGGTGCGGCTGTGCCAGATGCTCGCCGAACCCGACCTTGGGATTGCACGACAGCACCAGGAACGTGAAGTGATTCACGCCGAATTCATTGCCTGGTCGCGCAACCCGGCGGCGCAACAACAGTACGCCCTGCTGCAGTCGGTAGCATCCCACCACCCCCTGGGCGCTTTCCATGCCGGGAACCGCTATACGCTGCCAGTGCAGAATGTCGCGTTCCAGCAGGCGCTTGCAGGCTTTCACCAGCGTTACTATCAGGGCGGCCAGACAGTACTGGCCCTCTGCGGCCCCCAGCCGCTGGACGAGCTGGAGCAGTTGGGCAGGCAGCAGGGGCAGCGGTTTGCCAAAGGCGAGCGTGTGGAGCAGCCCCAGCCTGCGGCACTGGCGGCAAGTGCGCACCCGTTGGTGTTCAGCCTGAACGCACTGCCAGAGGGGGCCGAGCAGGCCCTGGCACTGCTCACGGCGTGCCTCGGCGATAGCCGCCCCGGCACCTGGCTGGATGCGCTGCGCCAGCGCGGCTGGTTGCAGGGGTTCAATACCCAGACGTTGTATGGGTTTGGCGGGCAGTTGTTGTGGCATATCGACCTGAAACTGACCGCCGCCGCTCGCCGGGATGAAGCCACTGCACTATTGCATGGCTGGTTGGGCTTCATTCGAGGGGCAGGCCTGGAGGCGCTCAACCAGGGTTTCGGCCTGCTGCAGCAAAGCCGTGAACGCAGTGCGGGAGCACTGGAGCTGGCCCAGCGGGACAGCATTGGCCAGCCGTTCGCGCCGCTGGATACCCAAGGTAAGCGAGCCTTTGAAGCACTGCTCGCGGCATTGCCGAGTGGCAGGCATGGCCAATGGCAGCTACCACCGCCGGAGCCATTGCTTAGCGCAGGCTGGGCACAACACGAAACCCAGCGGTTGCCCGGTTCCCTGCATGTGACCGAAGTACTGCCCTGCAAGCGGCAATATGCTGCACTTTACCTGCGCTGGAAGGTGCCGAGGGACCTGCTTCAGCCTTTGTATCCGGTTCTTGAGCACGCACTGGCACCCTTACAGGAGCGCTGCGACCGAGCCTCGGTGCAATTGCGCCTGGCCAGCGTTGGCGACCACCTGCAACTGCGTTGTACCGGGCTGCCGGCAGCCGTGGTTTATGCAACCGAGCACGCATTGACGGCACTGCTACACCCCCCCGCCGATTGCTGGCAGCCGCCCATTACGGCGGCGTTGCCATTGATGCCTATACGCGCCTTGCTTGAGCAACTGCCAGCCGCCGTGCAGGGGGCCGCGCGTGTGGCGGCCACCGAAGGCACACACACTCAGTTACACCTCGACGCGCTATGGCAGCAGGCAACCTGGCACGGCCTGGCCGTGGGGTTCGAGCCGGCCGCCCACAATGCCATGGCCGCAGCGCTGCAGCAGTGCCCGGGCCAGGGCTCGGCCCCGGCGCCACTGTCCCCTTGGGCCGCGCGACGCTGGCACCCGGTGCAGGTCCCAGGCAGTGAGCACGCCCTGCTGCTGTTCTGCCGGTTGCCTGCGGCCAGCGAAGCAGCCGGCCGCCTGCTGGCGAAACTGCTGCAGGGGCCGGTGTACCAGCGCCTGCGTGTAGAGCTGCAACTGGGCTATGCCGTATTCAGTGCCTTCCGCCAGGTGGAGGGGGCATACGGCCTGCTGTTTGGCGTGCAGTCGCCCCACGCCAGGCCGGCCGATGTTCTGGGGCACTTGATGGAGGTATTTAAAGTTGGCGTCACGCTGACGCCGAGCAGTCGCCAGGCCCTCGCAGCGCAGTTCGACGAAGCGGTCATGGTCAATGCCGAGGTCGCCGAATGGGCCTGGCAGACACACCTCGCTACACAACCCGTCAAGCTGGAAGCGTTGCCCAAGGCTATTCTGAAGGTGCGGCAGTCGGATCTGGACCAACTGCTAAGCGACCTGCTCAGCGCAGATTGCCCCTGGCTCTGTTTGGCCAACGCTGCCGCGCCACCCTCCCCCTGGCAGTGGGGTGAGTGATTGTTACGCAATATGCAACGGCACTTTTCAGATAATTAACCTTTCGGTACATAATTATCTTGTAAGATAGCGCAATCCGCGCTCAGGGAACCTCCTGCCCACGGCGGTACCCAAGTAGTAGCTGAGCAATCCGTAACCCCTTCCGAAGGAGTAATCCCATGTGGACCAAACCTGCATACACTGACCTGCGTATCGGCTTCGAAGTCACCATGTACTTCGCCAACCGCTAAGCCAGGCTTACGGTTTCACGCCTCGGCCTGCCGGGGCGTTTTCGTTTTTCCGACACGGTTTTCTGCACAGTAAAGAGAGTGCCCATGCATATCCAGGTTCTCGGCTCGGCCGCCGGTGGCGGGTTCCCCCAGTGGAACTGCAACTGCGTCAACTGCAAGGGCTTGCGCGACGGCACCCTGCGCGCCACAGCCCGCACCCAATCCTCCATTGCGCTATCCGACGACGGCGTGCACTGGGTATTGTGCAACGCCTCGCCCGATATCCGTGCGCAACTCCAGGCCTTCGCGCCCATGCAGCCGGCCCGCGCCCTGCGCGACACCGGGGTCAACGCCATCATCCTGCTGGACAGCCAGATCGACCACACCACCGGCCTGCTCAGCCTGCGCGAAGGCTGCCCGCACCAGGTATGGTGCACCGACATGGTCCACCAAGACCTCACCACCGGGTTTCCGCTGTTCAACATGCTCAGCCACTGGAACGGCGGCCTGCAATGGAACCGCATAGCGCTCGAAGGCAGCTTCGTTGTCGAGGCCTGCCCCAACTTGCGCTTTACCCCCTTCCCGCTACGCAGCGCCGCGCCGCCCTACTCGCCCCACCGCTTCGACCCGCACCCTGGGGATAACCTCGGCCTGCTGGTGGAGGACACCCGTACGGGTGGCAAGCTGTTCTACGCACCGGGCCTGGGGCAGGTTGACGACAACCTGCTGGCGATGATGCAGGGCGCCGACTGCCTGCTGGTAGACGGCACCCTGTGGGAAGACGACGAGATGCAACGCCGGGGCGTGGGCACGCGCACAGGCCGCGAAATGGGCCACCTGGCGCAGAATGGCAGCGGTGGCATGCTCGAAGTGCTGGACGCCTTCCCGCGCCAACGCAAGGTGCTTATCCACATCAACAACACCAACCCGATTCTCGACGAGGACTCACCCGAGCGCGCCGAGGTGGTGCGCCGTGGCGTGGAAGTCGCCTTCGACGGCATGAGCATCGAGTTGTAACGAACCATGAGGCGCCACTCACCTTCACCCGTGGGCCGAGACGCTGCTTTACAGGAGCCAGCCGCATGAGCGACGCACTGCCGATGTCCCCTGCCGAATTCGAGCAGGCCCTGCGCGCCAAGGGCGCCTACTACCACATTCACCACCCCTACCACGTGGCCATGTACGAAGGCCGCGCCACCCGCGAGCAGATTCAGGGCTGGGTGGCCAACCGCTTCTACTACCAGGTCAACATCCCGATGAAGGATGCGGCGATCCTGGCCAACTGCCCCGACCGCGAAGTGCGCCGTGAATGGATCCAGCGCCTGCTCGACCATGACGGCGCCCCGGGTGAAGACGGCGGCATCGAAGCCTGGCTGCGCCTGGGCCAGGCCGTTGGCCTGGACCCGGATCAACTGCGCTCCCAGGAGCTGGTACTGCCGGGCGTACGCTTTGCCGTGGATGCCTACGTCAACTTTGCCCGCCGCGCCAGCTGGCAGGAAGCCGCCAGCAGCTCGCTCACCGAGCTGTTCGCCCCGCAAATCCACCAGTCGCGCCTGGACAGCTGGCCCCAGCACTACCCGTGGATCGACCCCGCCGGCTACGCCTACTTCCGCACCCGCCTGGGCCAGGCCCGCCGCGACGTTGAGCATGGCCTGGCGATCACCCTGCAGCACTACACCACCTGGGCCGGCCAGCAGCGTATGCTGGAAATCCTGCAGTTCAAGCTGGATATCCTGTGGAGCATGCTCGACGCCATGAGCATGGCCTACGAGCTGAACCGCCCGCCCTACCACTCGGTTACCCAGCAACGGGTATGGCACAAGGGGATCACCCTATGAGCTTTGATCGCAACCAGGTGCCAAACTGGCGCCCAGGCTACCGCTTCCAGTACGAACCCGCGCAGAAGGGCCATGTGCTGCTGTACCCCGAGGGCATGATCAAGCTCAACGAGAGCGCCAGCCTGATTGGGGGCCTGATCGACGGCCAGCGCAGCGTCAGCGCCATCATCGAGGCACTTCAACAGCAGTTCCCCGATGTGCCGGAAGTGGCTGACGACATCGAGCAGTTCATGGAGGTGGCCCGTGCCGAACACTGGATCCAGCTCAACTGAGCTGCCGGCCACGCCGGCGGTCGGCCTGCCGCTGTGGCTGCTGGCCGAGCTCACCTACCGCTGCCCGCTGCAGTGCCCCTATTGTTCCAACCCGCTGGACTTCGCTGCCCAGGGGCAGGAGCTGAGCACTGCACAGTGGTTCAAGGTAATGGCCGAAGCGCGGGAAATGGGTGCGGCGCAAATCGGCTTTTCCGGTGGTGAGCCCCTGGTGCGTCAGGACCTGGCCGAGCTGATCGGCGAGGCGCGGCGGTTGGGCTATTACACCAACCTGATCACCTCGGGCATCGGCCTGACCGAGGCCCGCATCGCGGCGTTCAAGCAGGCCGGGCTGGACCATATCCAGATCAGCTTCCAGGCCAGTGACGAGCAGGTGAACAACCTGCTGGCCGGCTCGAAAAAGGCTTTTGCGCAAAAGCTGGAGATGGCCCGCGCGGTAAAGGCCCACGGCTACCCGATGGTGCTCAATTTCGTGACCCACCGGCACAACATCGACAAGATCGACCGCATCATCGAGCTGTGCGTTGCCCTGGACGCAGACTTCGTCGAGCTTGCCACCTGCCAGTTCTATGGCTGGGCTCACCTCAACCGCCTCGGGCTGCTCCCCACCCGTGCGCAGCTGGAGCGGGCAGAAGCCATCACCAATCAGTACCGTGAAACGCTCAAAGCCGCAGGCAACCCGTGCAAGCTGATCTTCGTCACCCCGGACTACTATGAAGAACGCCCCAAGGCCTGCATGAACGGCTGGGGCAGCGTGTTCCTCACCGTTACCCCGGATGGCACGGCGCTACCCTGCCATGGCGCCCGTCAGCTGCCCGTGCAGTTTCCCAACGTGCGTGACCATAGCCTGCAGCACATCTGGTATGACTCGTTCGGCTTCAACCGTTTCCGCGGTTACCAGTGGATGCCGGAACCGTGCCGCTCGTGCGACGAGAAGGAAAAGGATTTCGGCGGCTGCCGTTGCCAGGCCTTCATGCTGACCGGGGATGCCAGCAATGCCGACCCGGTATGTGCCAAGTCGGCCGACCACGGCATCATCCTCAAGGCTCGCGAGGAGGCGCAAAGCGCTGACCTTGCCATTGAACAGATGACTTTCCGCAATGAACGAAACTCACGTGTCATCGCCCGTGGCTGACTTCACCGCCGCGCAGGCTGTCGCCGCCGGCACCGACTTCGCCGAATTGAAGGCCAGCGATGCCGGGCTGTTCTGGGTCGAGTTCCGCCCGGCCGACGGTGCCTGCCGCATCTGGTGCTGGCAGCATCAGCAGGCCCGCTGCCTCACGCCCGACGGTTTCAGTGTGCGCAGCCGGGTTTATGAATACGGCGGTGGTAGTTTCTGCCTGGGCGGCGACGGCCTGGTGTTCGTCAACGAGCGCGATCAGCAGGTCTACACCCAAGCCCTCGACCACCCAAAGCCACGCCCCCTCACCGACGACAGCCGCTGCCGCTACGGTGATGTACTGTGGCACGACGGCCAGGTGCTGGCCGTGGAAGAGCGCCACGCACACACCGTGGAGCATCGCCTGGTCGCCCTGGGGCACGGCAGCCGCGAAGTGCTGGCCGAAGGCGCCGACTTCTACGCATCGCCCATCGTCAGCCCTGATGGGCAGCGTCTGGCCTGGGTAGAGTGGGATCGCCCGGCCCAACCCTGGACCTTCACCCGGCTGATGTGCCGTCAGCGCGCCGCCGATGGCAGTTGGGGGCCACCTCAGCCTGTGACCACGGCGCAGGCGTCATTGCAGCAGCCCCGGTTCGACCACGCCAACCAGCTGTATTGCCTGTCGGATCACAATGGTTTCTGGCAGCCGTGGGGCGAGGTCGAGGGGCGTTGGCAGGCACTGCCCGCCGAACCTGCCGACCACGCAGGCGCGCCGTGGCAATTGGGTGCCTGTACCTGGCTACCGCTAGGCCCAGCGAGTTACCTGGCTACCTGGTTCGACGCGGGGTTCGGGCAACTGGGGCTGCGCGCTGAGCATGGCCCCGTGGAACGCTTTGCCAGTGCCTATACGCGCTTTCGCAGCCTGGCCATGGATGCGCAGTACCTGTATGCGATCGCCGCCTCGCCCATCAGCCCGCCAGCGGTTATCGCCATCGCCCGCGACACCCATCAGGTCAGTGTGCTGGCCGGTGGCGCCGAGGTACTTGCGGCCGAACACATCAGCCTGCCGCAGTCGTTCCACTGCGGCCGTGGCGAGGCACTGGCCCACGGCTTTTTCTACCCCGCTGCCCACAGCAAGGGCGCGCCGCCACTGGTGGTCTTTATCCATGGCGGCCCCACCTCAGCCTGCTACCCGGTGCTGGACCCGCGTATCCAGTACTGGACCCAACGCGGCTTCGCCGTTGCCGACCTCAACTACCGGGGCAGCAGCGGGTATGGCCGTGAGTATCGCCAGGCCCTGCACCTGCGTTGGGGCGAAACCGATGTGGAAGATGCCTGCAATGCCGTCGAGCACCTGGCCGCACAAGGGCTGATCGACCCGCGCAAGGCCTTCATCCGTGGCGGCAGCGCCGGCGGTTACACCACCCTGTGCGCCTTGGCATTTCGCGATGTGTTCCGCGCAGGTGCCAGCCTGTACGGCGTGAGCGACCCCACCGCCCTGGCCCGGGCAACGCACAAGTTCGAAGGCGATTACCTGGACTGGCTGATCGGTGACCCACAACAGGATGCCGAGCGCTATCGCCAGCGTACACCGCTGCTGCATGCAGCACAGATCACCGTGCCGGTCGTGTTTTTCCAGGGCGAGCTGGACGCCGTGGTGGTGCCCGAGCAGACGCGCTCGATGCTGGCAGCATTACAAGCCAACGGCATCAAAGCCCAGGGGCATTTCTACGAGGGTGAGCGGCACGGGCTGCGCAAGGCTGAGAACCTGGCGCATGCACTGGAGGAAGAATGGAGGTTCTACTGCGAAGTGCTGGCGGGTGAATGACACAGGGGGCGCGGGCCCCCTGGTCGCAAAATGGGTTATACCTCACCGCTTGGCAATGATGTACACCGCGTGCACGATGCCAGGGATGTAGCCCAGCAGCGTCAGCAGAATGTTCAACCAGAACGCGCCGGCAAACCCCACCTGCAGAAATACGCCCAGTGGTGGCAGCAGGATAGCGATGATGATGCGAATGAAGTCCATGAGAGTCTCTCCGTAAAGGGGTTACATCACAGACTCGCCGCCGGTCGCAGAGGTTCCACAGGCAAAAAAAACGCCCCGGGCCGAATGTAACAGGCCAGGGGCGGTGCGCAGAAACGCCAGACGGTTCGTTGAATCAGGGGTTGGCAACCTAGGCCGGCATCTCGCGGCGGCTCTGTTGGCGGGCGTGCAACCGGGCAAAGGCGCGGGTCAGGCGCTGCAGCATTTCGTCGATATTGCTCCGGCTCACGGTCAGCGCCGGCGTAAAGCGCACTACGTCGGGCTGTGGAGCATTCAGCAACAGCCCCTCCTGCAGCGCGGCAGCCACAAGCGCGGGGGCCAGGTTTTCCTTCAGCGGTAGCGCCCAGAGCAAAGCTTGCCCGCGTATCGGGCCCTGGCCGAAGCGGCCCGCCAGCCGCCCGAGGCCCTCGCGCAGGTGGCGGCCCTTGTCCTGCACCTCGTCGAAGAACCCTGGGGCCAGCACCGTGTCCAGCACCGTAAGGCCGGCAGCGCACATCAGCGCATTGCCATGGTGGCTGCCCTGCAGTTCGCCCGCCTCGGCACAGCAGGCCGCCCCCCGCGCCAGCAACGCCGCCAGCGGCACGCCCCCACCCAGGCCCTTGCCCAAGGTGACGATATCGGCGCGTACCCCGTAGGTTTCCTCTGCCAGCAATGCACCACAGCGGCCAAGGCCGGTTTGCACTTCGTCCAGAATCAACAGGATGCCCAGCTCCCGGCACAGGGTTTCCACACCCTGGAGGTATTCGCGCGTGGCCGGGATAACACCCGCTTCACTCTGCACAGGCTCAAGCATAATCGCCACCGTGCGAGAGTCCACCGCGGCGTGCAGTGCTGCGAGGTCATTGAAAGGCACCCTGCTGAAGCCGGGCACGCCGGGCTCACAGCGGCTACATGCCGTCGGGTCGGAGGCAGACAGCGTACCCAGGCTGCGCCCATGGCAGCCCCGGCTGGCGGTGATGATGTGGTACGCGCCATTGCGATGGCGCTGGCCCCACTTGCGCGCCAGCTTGATCGCACCTTCGCAGGCCTCGGCACCCGTGTTCAGCAGGTAAGCCTGGTCGCTGGCGGTGGCCTGGCAGAGCCGGCTGGCCAAGGTCAACAAAACCGGGCTATGGAACGCCGAGCCTGGCTGGATCAGCGCCTGAGCCTGATTTGCGAGCGCGGCTGCCAGCGCGTCTGGGCTATGGCCCAGGCTGTTGACGCCGCCGCCTTGGGTGAAGTCCAGGCAGGCTCGCCCCTGGTCATCCCACAACCACGCCCCCTGGCCACGCACGAACACGGGCGTTGCCCGGTTGTGCTTGGGCATCAGGTTGCCGGTTGAAGGCTGCTGCGGCATCTGCCTTGGCTCGACAACAGCCTTAGGGGCCGGGCGGCGCAGGTTGAACAGGTTCATCAGGATTCCAACCCATCACGGTGGCGGCAGCAAAGCGCGATCAAATGATCAATGTGCGTTCTGTTGCCTTGCCTATCAAAACGCTTTGCGGGTAGCTGCAATAATGTGACCATCAATTGCTGTAACCCCTTGTAGTAGGGCGATAGACTAGGCGAGCAAGCGGTTTTACGACATTTCGATTTAGTAGCAATTTCAATAAGCAAACCTTATGGATTTTCGCCAACTGCGTTATTTCGTCGCGGTGTATGAGGAAGGCCACGTCGGGCGCGCCGCCGAGCGGCTTTCGCTGTCACAGCCCGCGCTCTCACAGCAGATTCGCCAACTGGAACATGGCCTGGACCTGAGCTTGTTCGAGCGCAGCAACAAGCGCCTGCTGCCCACACTCGCCGCCCACACCCTCTACAACCACGCCCTGCCGCTGCTCGATGGCCTGCAGCGCGCCACCGATGCCATGCGCAGCTTCAAAGGCCAGTCGCTGCGCACCCTGGCCATCGGGGTACTGCAAACCGTGCGCCCCAGCCTGGTGCCCCGGTTGCTCGAACGGCTGCGCAAGGCCCAGCCTCACCTGGTGGTGCAGATCTATGAACTGTCAGGCCTGGAGATCGAACGGCGCCTGCTCAATGGCAACCTGGACATTGGCATCAGCTACCTGCCGCCACGCCAGCCAGGGCTCCATGGGCTGCTGCTGTATGAAGATGAGTTGCAACTGGTCATCCCCAACACGCATCCCCTGAAGGACTTCAAGAAGGTTTCCATTCGCCAGGCAGCCGAATTGCCGATGCTCATGCTTGGGGAAGAGTTCCAGATGCGCCAGATCTGGCAGGCACAACTGGCCAGCCAAGGCCGCAGGCCGCAGGTTCAGGCCGAGATGAACAACATGGCAGGTATTCTGGACAGCCTGGCGCATACATCGCTGGCGACGATTCTGCCGGGGCGCGCCAAAGAGGCGGCAGAAGATGAGCAAGGCTTGCTGTGGAAGCCGCTGAGCGAGCCACGGGTGCCGCTGAAAGTGGGGCTGGTGTTCCGCGATGCGCAGCGCCAGCAGGCTTCAGTAGAGCTGCTGCGCAACCTGCTGGAAGAAGAGACCGATACCCGGCAACCCGCCCTGGACGTATTGGCCTGAAAAACACTCGCACAAAGAAAACCCCGCCTAAGCGGGGTTTTCCAGACTGTTTCCCTGTGACATCCGTATCGCCCCGCCACCCTGGCAGGAAATCCTTCGTCGTCGTCCTTGATCTGTCCTAGGCGCTTCCTGCGCTCCGTCCATGTGATAAAGATTAACCGTGGATCCAATCTGAGAACAGTGGTGAAAAGTCACCACGTGATGTAGGAAAAAGCTTACAAACCCAGAATCATTCTCAAAAAGCCAAACCCGGGGGGAGTTCTGCCAGCCCCTGGACAGTTATCAGAACTGCTGTGCATCCAGCAGGTACAGTGACTCACTCCCAGCCCTCACCGATGCCACCAGCGAGCCGACCCGCGGCAGCAGCCGGGCAAAGTAGAAGCGCGCCGTGCCCAGCTTGCCCTGATAGAACCCTTCGTCGCCTTCCCCGCGCTGCGCTGCCTGCGCCATGCGTGCCCACATGTAGGCGTAAGCCACATAACCGAATGCATGCAGGTACTCCACCGAAGCAGCCCCAATTTCGTTAGGGTTGCCCTTGGCCTGCTCCAGCACCCAGTCGGTGAGCGCATCCAGCTGACCGAGCGACGCCGCCAGCGGCTGGGTGAACTCGCCCAGCTCATGGCCGGCACTGGCAATAAACGCGCGCACTTCATCGGCGAACAGTTTGTAGTAGGCCCCACCGCTGGCCACCACCTTACGGCCCATCAGGTCGAGGGCCTGAATACCGTTGGTGCCTTCGTAGATCTGGGTGATGCGTACGTCACGCACCAGTTGCTCCTGGCCCCACTCACGGATATAGCCATGCCCGCCGAATACCTGCTGGCCGTGCACCGTGCACTCCAGGCCCAGGTCGGTGAGGAACGCCTTGGCCACAGGCGTCAACAGCGCCACCAGCTCTTCGCTGCGCTTGCGTACACTGGCGTCTTCGCTGTACTTGGCGCTGTCCAGTTGCATGGCCACGTAGGTGGAGAACGCACGCCCGCCTTCGATCAGCGCCTTCATGGTCAACAGCATGCGCCGTACATCAGGGTGCACGATGATCGGGTCGGCAGGTTTGTCTGTGGCCTGTGGGCCGGTGGGGGCACGGCTCTGCAAGCGGTCGCGGGCGTATTCCACCGCGTTCTGGTAAGAACGTTCGGCCGAAGCCAGGCCCTGGATGCCAACCCCCAGGCGCTCGTAGTTCATCATGGTGAACATGGCCGCCAGGCCTTTGTTGGGTTCACCCACGATATAACCGACCGCGTCGTCGAAGTTCATCACACAGGTGGCCGACGCCTGAATGCCCATCTTGTGCTCGATGGAACCGCAGGTTACCGGGTTGCGCGCGCCCAGGCTGCCGTCCTCATTGACCAGGAACTTAGGAACCAGGAGCAACGAGATGCCCTTCGGCCCAGCCGGGGCATCCGGCAGCTTGGCCAGTACCAGGTGGATGATGTTTTCGGTGAGATCGTGTTCGCCGCCGGTGATGAAGATCTTGGTCCCGGTCACTTTGTAGCTGCCGTCGGCCTGGGGCTCGGCCCTGGTGCGGATGATGCCGAGGTCGGTACCGGCATGGGGCTCGGTAAGGCACATGGAGCCCGCCCAAACGCCGGCATACATGTTCGGCAGGTACTTCTGCTTCAGCGCCTCGCTGGCGTGGGCATTGATGGACAGGCAGGCGCCTGCGGTCAGCATCGGGTACAGGCCGAAAGCCAGGCTCGCCGCGTTGACCATTTCTTCAACCTGCGCCGACACCACCTTGGGCATGCCCATGCCACCCAACAGCGGGTCACCGCCCACGCCCACCCAGCCGCCCTCGGCATAGGTGTTGTAAGCCTCGATGAAGCCTGCCGGCGTCTGCACGGCGCCGTTATCCCAGTGGCAGCCTTCTTCATCGGCAGCACGGCTCAACGGCGCGATGGAGCGGGCCGCGACCTTGCCGGCCTCCTCAAGCACTGCCAAGGCGGTCTGCACATCGACAACGTCGCCGAGCCCGGGCAATTCTGCCCATTGCTGCCCCACGTCGAAGACTTCATTCAGTACGAAGCGCATGTCGCGCAGGGGCGCTTTATAGTCAGCCATGACAACCTCTCGCTGGTCGGAACGGGCGGTGTCAGGCACCGCAGCACTGGAGTTGCAGTGAGTGTAACCGAACAACTTTTACGAGACATAGGGTCATCAACAGACCGCATGGTCAGTTATGGTCACGACGCACGCTCTGCCCCCCGGCGGGTTTTCAGGCCGTGCACCATCAGGCAGTTACGCCCGGCCGCCTTGGCGCTGTAGAGCGCCTGGTCGGCGGATTTGAGCACGTCATCTGGGTTGCGGTGGTCCACATGCCGCTCTGCCACACCGATGCTGATCGTGACTGACACCGCACCACCACGGCTGCCGGCGCGCCGCTGCCGGCCCGTGTTGTCGTCGTGGGGGCGAGCGCCCTGGTCACGCAGGCGCATGGCATAGCCGGCAATCGCTTCACGCACCGCCTCCAGGTGCGCCACGCAGTGCTCGGTGCTCTTGCCGGCAAACACCACCGCAAATTCCTCGCCGCCGTACCGGTACGCCTTGCCACCGCCCCCCACCTTGCCCAGGCGGCTGGCGACCAGGCGCAACACCTGGTCGCCGACGTCATGGCCGTGGGTATCGTTGAAGCGCTTGAAATGGTCCACATCGCTCATCGCGATCACATAGTTGCGCCCCAACCGCTGCATGCGCTCATTGAGCGCACGCCGGCCCGGCAAGCCGGTGAGCTCGTCCCGAAAGGCCATCTGGTAGGCCTCATGTGCCACCGCCGCAGCTATCATCAGCATCACCTGGCTGCACATGATGTTCAGGGTGAAGGGCAAGATGAACGTTTTGGGCAGCATCCAGAAGAGCCCCACCAACCCCATCACCAGCGCTGCATTCAAAGGCCTCGGCGCCCGCAGGTACTGCACCACCAGCAGCACCAGCACCCCAATGAACAACGGGTACGCCAACTGGATCAGGCTCATCCACTCCCCATGCAGGGCCGGCCAGCGAATATCGGCCAAGCCGGCCAACAGGGCGGCGGGGAAGCGTTGCTCCAGCGCCACCGCCACCGCACCTACAACCAACAGCACAGCGCCCCTGGCCACCATGTCCTGCAGCAGGTGCATGCGTTCCTGCCATACGCCGTAGATGCCATACAACGCCGGCAGTAGCAGGCACACCAGGTGGAAGATGACGGCAGCGTCATCGCGCACATGCCCGTTATCTCTGTAGAAGTCAGTCTGGGTATCGAGCAGAAAATAAGCGATGTACACCGTCAGCATTAAAAACAGCTCACGCTGGCGCCTGTAGACCGCGCAGTAGGCACCACCCAGCAGCAACACCAGGGTGGGCAGCACATTGAACAAGGAGGTGAAGAACACGCTGAGGTCTTTGGCGTAGGCCGCAGCGAGGCCCGCTATCAGCAACAGCAGCGAGGGCAGAAAGTGGCTTGCACGAACGGCGTCAAGGCGAAACACAGTAATCTCCAACCCGGCAGATCAGTAATGGCATTGTGCCCTTACTTGATCGGCCGTGCACCCGGACAGTTTAATCAGGCTCCGTCCGTGGAATGCAAAAAACCCGCCTGCCATAACAGGCAGGCGGGTTTCGCTGGAGCAATTGCGCTTAGTACGCCAGGCCGAAGTGCGCTTCGTCCATGGCCATCAGGTTGTCGGCACCCGACAGCATGGCGGCCACATGGGTACGGGTGCGCGGCAGGATGCGCTGGAAGTAGAAGCGCGCAGTCTGCAGCTTGGCCGTGTAGAACGCCTGGTCGCCGCTGCCGGCGGCCAGCTTCTCCGCTGCAACACGTGCAATATCTGCCCAGAAATAAGCCAGGCAGGCGTAGCCGGAGTACATCAGGTAATCCACCGACGCTGCGCCCACTTCCTCGCGGTCCTTCATGGCGGCCATGCCCACTTTCATGGTCAGCTCGCCCCACTCCTTGTTGATGGCCGCCAGCGGTTGTACGAAGTCGTTCAGCGCGTCGTTGCCTTCCTGCGCCTGGCAGAACTTGTGCACGATCTTGGTGAAGCCCTTCAGCGCTTCGCCCTGGGTCATCAACACCTTGCGGCCCAGCAGGTCCAGGGCCTGGATACCCGTGGTGCCCTCGTACAACATGGAGATGCGGCTATCGCGCACGTTCTGCTCCATGCCCCACTCGGCGATGAAGCCGTGGCCGCCGTAGATCTGCACGCCATGGTTGGCAGCTTCGAAGCCCACTTCGGTCATGAAGGCCTTGGCGATCGGCGTCAGGAAGGCCAGCAGGGCATCGGCCTTCTTGCGGGCTTCTTCGTCCTGGCTGTACTTGACGATGTCCACCTGCTGCGCGGTGAAATACACCATGGCCCGGTTGCCCTCGGCGAAGGCTTTCATGGTCAGCAGCATACGGCGTACGTCCGGGTGGACGATGATGGGGTCAGCCGCTTTTTCCGGGGCCTTTGGCCCGGTCAGCGAACGCATCTGCAGGCGCTCGCGGGCATACTTGAGGCCGCCCTGGAAGGCCACTTCGGCGTGCGCCAGGCCTTGCAGTGCAGTACCCAGGCGCGCAGTGTTCATGAAGGTGAACATGCAGTTCAGGCCTTTGTTGGCCGGGCCGATCAGGTAGCCGGTAGCGCCGTCGAAGTTCATAACGCAGGTGGCATTGCCGTGGATGCCCATCTTGTGTTCGATGGAACCACAGCTGACGCCGTTGCGCTCACCCGCCGCGCCTTCGGCGTTGGGCAGGAACTTCGGCACGATGAACAGCGAGATGCCTTTGGTACCGGCAGGCGCATCGGGCAGGCGGGCCAGCACGATGTGCACGATGTTCTCGGCCATGTCGTGTTCGCCGGCAGAGATGAAGATCTTGGTGCCCGACACCTTGTAGCTGCCGTCGGCCTGGGGCTCGGCCTTGGTGCGCAACATGCCGAGGTCGGTGCCGCAGTGTGGCTCGGTAAGGCACATGGTGCCAGTCCACTCGCCAGATACCAGCTTGGTCAGGTAGGTGTGCTGCTGTTCGGCTGTGCCGTGAGCAGAAATGGTGTTCATCGCGCCGTGGGAGAGGCCTGGGTACATGCCCCACGACCAGTTGGCGCCACCCACCATCTCGCTCAGCGCCAGGCCCAGCGACTCCGGCAGGCCCTGGCCGCCGTGCTCCACGTCGTGAGCCAGGCTCGGCCAGCCGCCTTCGACGAACTGCTCGTAAGCTTCCTTGAAGCCGGTCGGGGTTTTCACGCCCGACTCGCTCCAGGTGCAGCCTTCCTGGTCACCTACGCGGTTTAGCGGCGCCAATACCTGCTCACAGAACTTCGCGCCCTCTTCCAGAATGGCATCGACCATGTCCGAGGTAGCGTCCTGGCAACCCGGCAGGCTTTGATAATGCGCCTCATAGCCAAGCAGCTCGTCACGAACGAAGCGGATATCACGCAAGGGAGCTTTGTAGTCAGGCATCGCGATGAACCTCTAAGTGAGTTCTGTGGGGGGACCGGCGCACGCGGCAAGGTCTGTCAAACAGTTGTTTGAAACTTACGTTTACCGCAGGCTGATGTCAAGGATGGACGATGGTGCCATTTACGCCGCGGAAAACGACGAAACCGCCACACGGTTGCGCGGCCGTGAAATCACGGGCAGTTGGAGGAGAATGGCTTGAATGAAAAGCGACGGCTGGCTGCGTCGCGCAGGCGGGAGACGCCCCTGCGTCACGCGTGGCTAGCGGAGTAAAGCAGAGGTGTCAGGCGTGGATATCGATGATACGGCCGAGCATGTCATCAGAGGCCTTGGCCACTTTCGCCCCCAGTTCGACCTCGAGCTTGCCCAGCGCCATTTGTACGGTACTGGTGGCAAGGTCCATCTGCTGACTGCGGTCGACGCCGCGCAGGCGTTCTGCCTGGAAGTCGCTGGACTGGCTGGTGGCAGTGCGTTCGGCACTGAGGTTGGCAACCTGGCTGGCGGCCTGGTCGACGCGTTCCTGGCCGGCCTTGATGGCGCCAAGGCCCGCATAGTAGGCAGAACTACCGGTGATTTCCATGTCAGGGCTCCATTGAACCTGGATAACAGACAAGGCTGATTAAAACAGGCCTTGGGTAAAAAGGCCCGTTTAAAACAGTAATAGCTTGTTGCCATCTGATAGGCCCTGGGTATGTCGGTCAGTCCAGCAGGTCCAGTTGCAAGTGCTCAGCGACCATGTCGGCACTCGCCTGCTTCAGCTTAGGCACCCGCCCAAGGCAGGGCGCAGGCAGGCGCTCGGCCAGGCTGGCCAGGTTCTCTTCAAGCCGAGAGGTACGCGGCTCGATGATGTTCGCTACCCACCCCGCCAGTTGCAAGCCATCACGCTCGATAGCCTCGGCGCTGAGCAAGGCATGGCTGATGCAGCCCAGGCGCACGCCAACCACCAAAATGACCGGCAGCTTCAAGGCCACTGCCAGGTCGGACAGGTTTTCCAACCCTGACAACGGCACACGCCACCCGCCGGCCCCTTCTATGAGGGTGAAGTCGGCTTCCTGCTGCAACACAGTGCGCATCGCCCCCAGCAGGTGCGACACCGAGAGCGTGACGCCAGCCTCGCGCGCAGCCACATGGGGTGCGATAGCCGGCTCGAAGGCGAACGGGTTGACCTGCGCGTATTCGAGCTTGACGGTACTTTCGTCAATCAAGGCCTGGGCGTCACTGTTGCGCAAGCCCTTGGCGGTCAGGGTGCAACCGGAAGCCACGGGTTTGGCGCCAAGGGTACTCATCCCCTGCAAACGCGCGGCATGCAGAAGCCCTGCCGCGATGGTGGTCTTGCCGACATCGGTGTCGGTGCCAGCGATGAAATAGGCGTGCCTCATGTGGCTCCCCTTATGCCTGTGGCTTGCGCAACACACCATAGACCACCTGATAGGTGGCTGGCAGCCCCGAGGGTTGGCGAAATGCCTCATAGGCGTGCAGCAACCCCTGCATACGGGCACGGCCAGTCAGGCCAGAAGGCCGGCCAGGGTTGAGGTTGTGCGCGCCCAATGCCTTCAGCTCGTGGGTCAGGCTGCGCACGTCCGGATAATGCAGCACATGCGGGCACTGTTGCAGGGCCAGCGGGCGCAGGCCGCTGGCCGCGCACAGGCGCTGGTACTCATCGAAGCGGCGAAAACGGTTCACATGCACCAGGCCGTCCACTGCCTGCCAGCTGGCCCGCAACTCATCGAGGGTGCCCGTGCACAGGCTGCTGAATGCCAGCACACCGCCGGGCCGCAACACGCGCTGCGCTTCTGACAGCACGCTGGCGAACTGGCTGCACCATTGTACTGCCAGGCTGGAAAACACCAGGTCGACACACCCATCGCTCAGCGGCAGGCGTTCGGCATCGCCCGCCACGTGATACAGCGCACCGCCGTGTGCCTCGCGGGCGTGGCGCAGCATGCCTTCGGCGATATCCACTGCCACGCCGCCGGCCGCAACATAGCGTTGGGCCAGCGCCCGGCTGAAGTGGCCAGTGCCGCTCCCCAGGTCTAGCCAGCGGGAGGGCTGCAGGTCTGCCGGCAGTTGCGCCAGCAGGCGCGTGCCCACCTCGCGCTGCAGGGCTGCAACACTGTCATAGCTGCCTGCGGCCCGGGAAAAGGACGCCGCCACCTGGCGTTTGTCCGGCAGCGTACCGGGCAAGGCGGGTTGGGAAAGGTCAGTCATCGCCACTCTCATGCAAAAAACTCTTGATGCCCGCCGCCAACTCCTGAGGGTACTCCAGCAGAAACGCGTGGGAACTGTCTTCAACCAGGCCCACTTCCACATCTGGCAACAACTCGCTCAGCGCCTGGGCAGCTTCGGCCGGCACCAACGCGTCGCTGCCGGCGAACAGGTGCAACTGAGGGCCGGCAAATGCCTGAAGCGCTTCGCGGGTGTCCAGCTGGGCCAGCACTTCCAGGCCGGTCGCGAGGTAAAGCGGGTCGGTGTCCGGTACACCCACACCGAGCTGGCGCAGGAGGGTGCGCGGTTGCAAGGCACCGTCGCTGCACAGGCTGCGAAAACGCTTGAGGGTCACGGCGGTATGGCTGCGACACCCATCCAGGAAGGTGCCAAAGGTATCTTGCGCCATGCCGTGGGGCCAATCCGCCCGGGCCACGAAACTGGGGTTGCTGGCCAGCGTCAGCAGGCCGCAGCAGTGATCGCCGCGTTTGTGGGCCAAGGCGCTGGCAAGCATGCCACCGAATGACCAGCCGCCCAGCCACACATCGTTGGGCAGCTTGCGGTCCAGGTGGTCGACCCAGCCCTGCACATCCGCGTGGTCAAGCTCCGGCAGTGGCATCAAGGTGATCTGCAGGCGGGCGTCCTGCGCACGCAGGCTGGCGGCGAGCGGCTCCAGGGCCGCGGTACCCAAACCCCAACCCGGCAACAATACAATTCGGTTACGCATCGGCGCGCTCCAGTTGTGGATAACACTCTGCCAATGCATTCAACAATAGCTGCACCTGCGCAGGCGTGTGCGCAGCGCTCAGTGTTACCCGCAGGCGTGCGCTGCTAGCCGGCACGGTGGGCGGGCGAATGGCGGTTACCAGCAGGCCGCGCTCGCGCAACATGGCCGACAGGCGAAGTGCCCGCGCACTGTCACCGATCAGGATCGGCTGGATCGGTGTGGGGCTGTCCATCAGTTGCAGGCCGATCTGGCGTGCCCCCTCACGGAACTGGCCGATCAAGGCGTTCAGTTGTTCACGGCGCCAGGTTTCGGTGCGCAACAGCTCAAGGCTCTTGAGCGTGGCGCAGGCCAAGGCCGGGGGCTGGCTGGTGGTGTAGATGTAAGGGCGGGCGAACTGCACCAGCGTGTCGATCAACGCTTCACTGCCGGCCACAAAGGCGCCAGCGGTGCCGCAGGCCTTGCCCAGGGTACCGATCAGCACCGGCACATCCTCCACGCCCAGGCCAAAATGTTCCACCACGCCACCCCCGCCTACGCCAAGGGTACCCAGCCCATGGGCATCGTCCACCATCAGCCAGGCATCACGGGCGCGGGCAGCACGGGCCAGGCCAGGCAGGTCGGCCACATCGCCATCCATGCTGAACACGCCGTCGGTCACCACTAGGGTGTTACCTGCCGCTTTCTCCAGGCGGGTGGCCAGGCTGGCAGGGTCGTTGTGCAGGTAGCGGCTGAAGCGGGCACCACTGAGCATGCCGCCATCGAGCAGCGAGGCATGGTTAAGGCGGTCCTGCAGCACCGTATCGCCCTTGCCCACCAAGGCCGTGATGGCACCCAGGTTGGCCATGTAGCCGGTGGAAAACAGCAACGCCCGGGGGCGACCGGTCAGTTCGGCCAGGGCCTCCTCGACCTGGTGATGGGCCGTGGTATGCCCCACCACCAGGTGAGAGGCACCGCCGCCCACGCCCCAGCGCTCTGCACCCGCCTGCCACGCCGCAATCACCTGTGGGTGATTGGCCAGGCCCAGGTAGTCATTGCTGCAAAAGGCCAGCAACTGCTGGCCATCGACCACTACCAGCGCCCCCTGAGGGCTGCCCAGCAGCGGGCGTTGCCGGTACAGGTCTGCCGCGCGTCGTTCGGCCAGACGCGTTGCCAGGTCGAACGCCATGTCAGGCCGATGCTGCGTCGTAGAACATCTCGCTGCTGCGCTGCTCCACCAGCGCCTGTTCGATGGCGGCCTGGTGCACTTCGTCGGCATGCTCTTCACGGGCTTCGGGCTTGATGCCCAGGCGCGCGAACAGTTGCATGTCCTTGTCAGCCTGCGGGTTGGCAGTGGTCAGCAGTTTCTCGCCATAGAAGATGGAGTTGGCACCCGCCATGAAGGCCAGGGCCTGCATCTGCTCGTTCATCTGTTCGCGCCCGGCGGAAAGGCGCACATGGGACTTGGGCATCAGAATACGGGCTACGGCCAGCATGCGGATGAAGTCGAAGGGGTCCACGTCCTCTTCTTCGGCCAGCGGCGTGCCGGCAACCTTCACCAGCATGTTGATCGGCACCGACTCGGGGTGTTCAGGCAGGTTGGCCAGCTGAATCAGCAGGCCGGCGCGGTCGTCCAGCGACTCGCCCATGCCCAGAATGCCACCGGAACAGATCTTCATGCCGGCATCGCGCACGTAGGCCAGGGTCTCCAGGCGCTCACCATAGGTACGGGTGGTGATGATGCTGCCGTAGAACTCCGGAGACGTGTCGAGGTTATGGTTGTAGTAGTCCAGCCCGGCCTGGGCCAGTGCCTGCGTTTGCTCCTGGTCAAGCTTGCCCAGGGTCATGCAGGTTTCCAGGCCCATGGCTTTCACCCCTTTGACCATCTCCAGCACGTAGGGCATGTCCTTGGCAGAGGGGTGTTTCCAGGCGGCGCCCATGCAGAAGCGCGTCGAACCGATGGCCTTGGCGCGGGCAGCTTCCTCCAGCACCTTCTGCACTTCCATCAGCTTCTGTTTTTCCAGCCCGGTGTTGTAGTGCCCGGACTGTGGGCAATATTTGCAATCCTCCGGGCAAGCGCCGGTCTTGATCGACAGCAGCGTGGAAACCTGCACGCGATTAGGGTCGAAATGCGCGCGGTGCACGGTCTGCGCCTGGAACAGCAAATCATTGAAAGGCTGCTGGAACAGCGCCCTGACCTCGGCCAGGGACCAGTCGTGACGTGTTGTTGCAGTTGTGCTGGCGCTCATCGGCGTTTCCTTGTTTAGGCTGTAGCTGGTGCCGGGACAAGAACGCCCGCCAGCGGATCACGGATAGCTCGCATAGTCATGGAAGGCCTATGAACTGTCAACCACGCATCAGAAGACTGGTTTACAAGTGGTTATTTAATAATCAAACATGCCTGCTGTGCGATGGCCCGGCGCGGCAGGCTTATCCGCTGTGCATGGCGTGTGAGCAACAGCTGCCCTGGCTGGGGGACCACTGCCTGCGCTGCGCGCTGCCGTTGCCCATGGCCGGCATGACCTGCGGCCAGTGCAGCCGTCGGCCCCCTGCCTTCGATCAGGTCGTAGCGCCTTGGGCCTTCGGCTTTCCGATCGACACCCTGATCAGCCGCTTCAAGCACAACCGCCAGTGGCCCATGGGGCGCCTGATGGCCGAGCAGCTGGGGCAGGCTCTGCTGCATCAGTTTGCAGAGGGGCTGCCGCGCCCACACCTGTTGCTGCCAGTGCCCCTGGCCAGGCGCCGGCTGCGCGAGCGAGGTTTCAACCAGGCGGCGATGCTGGCGCGTTGGCTGTCGGCGCAGCTGTCGGTGCGCTTCGACGAGCGCTTGCTTACCCGCAGCCGTCACACCCCCGCCCAGCAGCAGCTGGACGCCAAGGCCAGGTGGCGCAATCTGCGCCAGGTGTTCTGCCTGTCGGGTGAGGTGCGGGGCTTGCATGTGGCAATCATCGATGACGTGATGACCACCGGGGCCACCGCCCAGGCCATTGCCCAGGTGTTGCGCAAGGCCGGCGCGCAGCGTGTCGATGTATATTGCCTGGCACGCACCCCAAAACCTGGGTATGCATGATCAACCGTGGACCGCCCATGCCCCTGCCAACATCTCTCACCCAGCATATTGCCCATCGCCCGCAGCGTATCGCGCTGCTGCAGCATGTTGCCGAACAGGGCTCCATCACCCGCGCCGCCAAGGCGGCCGGCATCAGCTACAAGGCCGCCTGGGACGCCATCGACGAGCTCAACAACCTGGCCAGCAGGCCGTTGGTGGAGCGCAGTACCGGCGGCCGCGGCGGGGGCGGTGCCAGGTTGTCTGCAGAAGGCGAGCGGGTACTGCGCCTGTACCAACGGCTGCAGGCGCTGCAAACACAAATACTCGAGGCCGCTGAAGAATCCAGCGACCTCGGCCTGCTTGGCCGCCTGATGTTGCGCACCAGTGCGCGCAACCAGTTACAGGGCCAGGTCAGCGGGCTGCGCCGGGAGGGCCGACACGACCGGGTCAGCCTGGCCTTGGGCGGGGGGCTGGAAATCGACGCACTCATTACCCATGACAGCACTGAGCGGCTGGAGTTGACGCTGGGAGCGGTGGTGGTAGCACTGCTGAAGGCTGGCTGGGTGAAGCTGCTGGCGCAGGCGCAAGAAGCGGAGCCTGGCAGCAATTGCTTGAACGCCACCGTGGAAGAAGTACTGGCAGAAGGTGACGGGCCCAGCGAGGTCCGGCTGGCACTGGGAAATGGGCAAACGCTGTGTGCCATTGCCGAGGCTGACTGGTTGGCCGAGCAGCAGGTGCAGGCTGGCAGCGCGGTTCGGGTGCAGTTTCACCCGTCCTATGTGTTGATCGGGATTGCGGCATAGCTGGGCCGGCCTTGTCCAACCTGTGGGCGCAGGTTCAGCCGCGAACAGGCCGGCACCCGTAGAACGCGTTACCATGCCGTATCGTTCACCCCCGGAGTCACCATGTCTCACCCCTTCGCTACCCTGACACCCGACCTGGTGCTGGACGCCGTCGAAAGCCTCGGCTTTCTGAGCGACGCCCGCGTGCTGGCACTCAACAGCTACGAGAACCGCGTGTATCAGGTGGGCATCGAAGGTGAACAACCTCTGATCGCCAAGTTCTACCGCCCCGGGCGCTGGAGCAATGAGGCCATCCTCGAAGAACATGGCTTCACTGCGGAGCTTGCCGAACATGAGGTGCCGGTCGTGGCGCCACTTCAGCACGCAGGCCGTACGCTGTTCGAACACCAGGGTTTTCGCTTTGCCCTGTTCCCGCGCCGCGGTGGTCATGCGCCAGAGCCGGGCAACGCGGACCAGCTTTACCGCTTGGGCCAATTGCTGGGGCGGCTGCATGCGGTCAGCGCCACCAGACCCTTCGAACACCGCGAGGCGCTGGCTGTGGACAACTTCGGCCATGCCTCGCTCGAAACCCTGCTGCAAGGCGGTTTTGTCCCGAGGGAGCTGCTACCCGCCTTCGAGTCCGTGGCCCGTGACGTGCTCAAGCGGGTCGAAGACATCTATGCCCGCACCTCGCACTCGCTCATTCGCCTGCACGGTGACCTGCACCCCGGCAACCTGATGCACCGGGACGAGGTGTACCACGTGGTCGACCTGGACGACTGCCGCATGGGGCCGGCGGTGCAGGACCTGTGGATGATGTTGGCGGGCAGCCGTGAGGAACGTCTGGGGCAACTGGCCGAACTCATCGATGGCTACAACGAATTCCATGACTTCGCGCCGCGCGAACTGGCACTGATCGAACCCTTGCGGGCGCTGCGCCAACTGCACTACAGCGCCTGGCTGGCACGGCGCTGGGATGACCCGGCGTTCCCGCTCAGCTTCCCCTGGTTCGGCCAGCCCCGTTATTGGGGCGACCAGATACTCGCACTGCGCGAACAGATGGCAGCGCTGGATGAAGCCCCTCTTAAATTGTTCTAGAAGCAGGGCCTGGGCTGTCTACAATACGCACTGTTTTATTAGTGACCTGAGCAAGGACTCTGCATGCACGCTGCAAACCCGCGTCGCGGGTATCTGTTGGGCCTCAGTGCCTACATCATCTGGGGCCTGTTCCCCCTTTACTTCAAGGCCATCCAGAGCGTGCCGGCGGTGGAGATCATCGTCCACCGGGTGCTCTGGTCCGCCCTGTTCGGTTCGTTGCTGCTGCTGGTATGGAAGCACCCAGGCTGGTGGCAAGCGCTGTGGCAAAACCCACGCAGGCTTGCCATTCTGGCCTTGAGTGGCACGTTGATCGCGGCCAACTGGCTGACCTATGTGTGGTCGGTTAACAACGGCCGCATGCTCGAGGCCAGCCTGGGCTACTACATCAACCCGTTGATCAATGTGCTGCTGGGCATGCTCATTCTAGGCGAGCGTTTGCGGCGCCTGCAGTGGCTGGCCGTGGCCATGGCAGCATTGGGCGTGGCACAGCAGGTGTGGCAAGTAGGCAGCCTGCCCTGGGTGTCGCTGGCGCTGGCACTCACGTTCGGCTTCTATGGGCTCATCCGCAAACAGGCACCCGTTGCGGCCCTGCCTGGGCTTGTGGTGGAGACCTGGATGCTGGTACCACTGGCCCTGGGCTGGCTGCTGCTGCACCCCACCGCGATGAGCGCGCAAGGTACGTTCTACATCAGCACCGAAGCCTTGTGGCTGATGGCAGCCGGCCCGGTTACGCTGGTGCCCCTGGTGTGCTTCAACGCTGCTGCACGGCACCTGCCCTACACCACCCTGGGCTTCCTGCAATACCTGGCGCCCACCCTGGTGCTGCTGCAAGCAGTGCTGCTGTTCAACGAGCAGTTGTCATCCAGCACGTTGGTGGCGTTCATGTTCATCTGGGCAGGCCTGGCGATTTACAGCGTTGATGCCTGGTGGAATCTGCGCAAGCGCAACTGATCAAAAAACGACCTGATCTCTGCAGGCCAAGCCCTGCAAGGCCTGCAGAGACATCTCCAGAGGTTATCCACACCCTCGTCCCCGCCGTTTGTGCACAACCCGTCAATGCCTGAGCGTTTTTTGACCAAACCTCTGGAAGGCTTGCAGCAGCTGGGCTGGAGGCGAATAGCCCCAGGATATCCACAGGGCCTTCCCCGTTAAACCGGGATAACCCAGACGCTGATCGGGCATGCCTGCGTATCAGTCCTGCGCACGGACCTCCAGTTCGACCATCAGGTCATCCGCCAGGCTCTCCAGGCGCTGTTGCAATGCATCAAGTGGCACATCCAGTGGCAGCGCCAGCAGCGCATTGGCATGGAACAGCGGCTCACTGCTCATGGGCGCCGGCCGCACCTCGGTGGTGAAGCGCTCCACGTTGACCTTCAACTCGGCCAGCAGGCGGGTAATGTCGCGCACAATCCCAGGCCGATCATTGCCCACCAACTCCATGGCGATAGGTTTGGACGAACTGGCAGCATCGGCGCCGCTCTGCGCGATCAGCACCCGTATGCCATGGCTCGTAAGCCCCTCCAGGCCCTGCACCAGCGCTTCATAGTGATCTGCAGGCACGGCGACACGCAGAATGCCGGCAAACTGCCCAGCCATGCGCGACATGCTGCTTTCCAACCAGTTGCCACGGTGGTCGGCAATGCATTGGGCAATGCGCTCCACCTGCCCGGCCTTGTCGGGAGCAATTACAGTGAGTACAAGATGGTCCACGCGTCGTTCCTCCTGTGAGTCTGCGCAAGGCGGCTGGAAACCCGCACCGGTTCAGTATAGGCAAGGCGCGGCAACCTGCCGCAGGGCAATCCTGGATATAAATCGTGTACTGTTTTTAGATTTATCTGGAACAATCACACGTTTTCTTGCGAACATACCGCTTCCCAACGTGACCCTGCGCGACCAATGGGTCGCACAAAGGCGCTTTTAGTCTGATGTTGCCCCGTGTGCTGCTTCATGTAGTATCCCGTGGCGCGGACTACAAAACGTCGTGTGGATGTCTGCCGAGGCGCCTGTGAAGCAGGCACGTTGCCTGCCGTTTGTTAGGGCAGGCCGCACCCAGCCGTGTTCGGGCCCGCCCGGGCGCATGCACTGGTGCTGTGCTTAATGAAGCGCTACAGGCTTAATACAGAAGAGCGAAATAGCTGAGCAGAGTGAGGCAAGCAATGACTGGATACGTTCAAGTCGGTGGCCTTCAGGTCGCCAAGGTCCTGCACGACTTCGTGAACAACGAAGCCATTCCCGGGACCGGCATCGTCGCCGAGCAATTCTGGGCAGGTGCAGAAAAGATCATCAATGACCTCGCTCCAAAGAACAAAGCCCTGCTCGCCAAGCGCGACGAGCTGCAAGCCAAGATCGACGCCTGGCACCAGGCGCGCACAGGCCAGGCCCACGACGCCGCAGCCTATAAGGCCTTCCTGCAAGAAATCGGTTACCTGCTGCCACAAGCCGACGATTTCCAGGCCACTACACAGAACGTGGACGAAGAAATCGCCCACATGGCCGGGCCACAACTGGTGGTGCCGGTCATGAACGCCCGTTTCGCACTGAACGCCGCCAACGCCCGTTGGGGGTCGCTGTACGATGCGCTCTATGGCACAGATGCCATCAGTGACGAAGGCGGCGCTGAAAAGGGTCAGGGCTACAACAAGGTGCGCGGCGACAAGGTCATCGCCTTCGCGCGGGCCTTCCTGGACGAAGCAGCGCCATTGGCGGCCGGCTCACACGTAGAGTCCACCGCCTACCGTATCGAGGCCGGCAAGTTGGTAGTCGCCTTGAAAGGCGGCAGCAACAGCGGCCTGCGCAACGACGCACAACTGGTCGGCTTCCATGGCGACGCCGCCGCCCCCACTGCCGTGCTGCTCAAGCACAACGGCCTGCATTTCGAAATCCAAATCGACGCCAGCACGCCGGTTGGCAGCACCGATGCGGCCGGTGTCAAAGACATCCTGATGGAATCGGCACTGACCACCATCATGGACTGCGAAGACTCGGTCGCCGCCGTGGACGCCGATGACAAAGTCATCGTCTACCGCAATTGGCTGGGCCTGATGAAAGGTGACCTAGCCGAAAGCGTCAGCAAGGGTGGCAAGACCTTCACCCGCACCATGAACCCGGACCGCGAGTACGCAGCGCCTAACGGCGGCAGCGTGACCCTGCATGGCCGTTCGCTGTTGTTCGTGCGCAACGTGGGCCACCTGATGACCAATCCGGCCATCCTCGACGCCCAGGGCAACGAGGTGCCAGAGGGCATTCAGGACGGTCTGTTCACCAACCTGATGGCGCTGCACAACCTCAACGGCAGCAGCAGCCGCAAGAACACCCGCACCGGCAGCGTGTACATCGTCAAACCGAAGATGCACGGCCCTGAAGAAGTCGCCTTCGCCGCCGAAATCTTCAGCCAGGTCGAAGACCTGCTGGGCATGCCGCGCAACACTGTCAAGGTCGGCATCATGGACGAAGAGCGCCGCACCACGGTCAACCTCAAGTCGTGCATCAAGGCGGCTGCCGAGCGTGTGGTGTTCATCAACACCGGCTTCCTCGACCGCACCGGCGATGAAATCCACACCTCGATGGAGGCCGGCGCAGTAGTGCGCAAGGGCGCCATGAAGAACGAGAAATGGATCGGCGCCTACGAGAACAACAACGTTGACGTGGGCCTGGCCACCGGCCTGCAAGGGCGCGCGCAAATTGGCAAAGGCATGTGGGCCATGCCCGACCTGATGGCCGCCATGCTCGAGCAGAAAATCGCCCACCCACTGGCCGGCGCCAACACCGCCTGGGTGCCCTCGCCTACCGCTGCCACCCTGCACGCCCTGCACTACCACAAGGTGGACGTGCAGGCCCGCCAGCGCGAACTGGCCTCGCGCACCCCGGCTTCGGTTGACGATATCCTGGCCATCCCGCTGGCCGCAGACACCAACTGGTCGGCCGAGGAAATCCGCAACGAGCTGGACAACAATGCCCAAGGCATTCTTGGCTACGTGGTTCGCTGGATCGACCAGGGTGTGGGTTGCTCGAAAGTGCCGGACATCAACAACGTCGGCCTGATGGAAGACCGCGCCACCCTGCGCATTTCTGCCCAGTTGCTGGCCAACTGGCTACGCCATGGCGTGGTCAGCCAGGCGCAGGTGTTGGAAAGCCTCAAGCGCATGGCCGTGGTCGTCGACAAGCAAAACGCCAACGACCCGCTGTACCGGCCAATGGCGCCCAACTTCGACGACAACGTGGCGTTCCAGGCTGCCGTGGAGCTGGTAGTAGAAGGGGGCAAGCAGCCCAACGGCTATACCGAGCCGGTGCTGCACCGCCGTCGCCGTGAGTTCAAGGCCCGTAATGGCCTCAATTGAGTGCTTGGGGGCTGCTTTGCAGCCCCCATTTTCTACTGCAGCTTAAGCTCCCGCCTCACCAACTCCAGCAGCTTGTCCAGGTCCACCGGCTTCAGCAGAAAGTCCACGACCCCCAGGTGCATCACATCCACCGCTTCTTTGACGTCGGTATCGCCCGATACCACGATGATCGACAGCGCAGCCCGCCCTGAGTCCGGGATCATGCGCACTTTGCGGATCAGCTCCAGGCCATCTTCGGGCTGCATGCGCAAGTCGGTAATCATCAGGGCGATGCGCGGCTCCCAATGCAGCTTCCACAGCGCCTCCTTGGCACCGTCGGCGGTCATGCAATCGATACCACGGCTTTTCAGGAAATAACCCAAGGCCTCACTGTTGACGGGGTTGTCATCGACGACCAGCACCACAGGCCGCAACGGCGGGGGTGATGTCACGGCTGCCAATGCCTCGCGCTCCGCGTCGCTCAGGATATCGGTATGCTCGGTCATGGTCGTCTCGTCAAAAAATTTTCGCTTCAGTGGTAAGACCGCAGAACATTCGCCACCCGTTTGGCCTTTCGTCGGATCTTTGACAGGGGCAGCCCATAGACTTACGTCCAATGGGCACCATCGCCCTGCGGCCCGACCATGGAGACTGAAAACAACAAAGCCGGCACCTATATATAGATATATATAGTTCGGCGTAGCGATACGGTCAGGTCGATGAGCAAAAAGGACGCCTACAACCAGGCGGGCAGAACGGCGGTGTTGCAGAACATTCAGGGCACCTTGCAGTTCTTGCAGCGCTTCGCACCGTTCAACCAGATGGAACACAGCCATCTGGCCTATCTGGTGGAACAGTGCCAGCTGCGCTTCTATGCCAGCGGCGAGAGCATCATCAAACCCGCCGACGGCCCGGTGGAGCACTTCTACATCGTCAAACAAGGGCGCGTGGTCGGTGAGCGCCAGCACCGGGTGAAACCTGGCGTCGAAACCACCTTCGAGATCACCAGCGGCGAATGCTTCCCACTGGCGGCCCTGCTGGGCGAACGGGCCACCCGTACCGAACACCTGGCCGGTGATGACACCTTCTGCCTGCAACTGAACAAGGCAGCGTTCATCCGCGTGTTTTCGATGTCCGGGGTATTCCGCGATTTTGCCTTGCGTGGGGTCAGCAGCCTGCTCGACCAGGTCAACCAGCAAGTGCGCCAGCGTGCCGTGGAAACCTTGGGTACTCAGTATTCACTGAACACCCCGCTGGGCGAGCTCGCCATGCGCCACCCGGTGGTATGCAGCCCCGATACCCCGCTGCGCGAGGCCGTGCAGCTGATGCACGAACAGCAGGTGGGCAGCATCGTGGTGGTGGACGAGCAGCGTTACCCAACCGGCATCTTCACCCTGCGCGACCTGCGCCAGGTGGTGGCGGCGGCCGATGCCGACCTGAACGCGCCGATCGAGCGCAACATGACCGCCAAGCCGTTCTATCTGAGCCCACAGGCCAGCGCCTTCGACGCCGCCATGGCGATGACCGAGCGGCATATCGCCCATGTGTGCCTGGTGTACAACCAGCGGCTGTGTGGTGTGGTGTCGGAGCGTGACCTGTTCTCGCTGCAACGGGTCGACCTGGTGCACCTGGCCCGCACCATTCGCCATGCCCCGCGCCTGGAAAGCCTGGTTTCGCTGCGTGGCGAAATCAGCCAGCTGGTGGAGCGCATGCTGGCACACGGCGCTTCGTCCATGCAGATTACCCAAATTATCACCCTGCTCAACGACCATACCGTGTGCCGGGTGATCGAGCTGGCACTGGCCGAGCGTGGCGACCCCGGGGTCGCCTTCAGCTGGCTGTGCTTTGGCAGCGAGGGCCGCCGCGAGCAGACACTGCATACCGACCAGGACAACGGCATCCTGTTCGAAGCCACCGACAGTGCCGCCGCCGACGCCATCCGTGCCCGCCTGCTGCCATTGGCGCAGTACATCAACCAGTGCCTGGCCCAGTGCGGTTTCACCCTGTGCAAAGGCAACGTAATGGCCGGCAACCCCGAATTGTGCCTGTCACGTAGCGAATGGGCACGGCGCTTTGCGGGGTTCGTGCGTGAGGCCAGCCCGGAGAACCTGCTGGGCTCAAGCATCTATTTCGACCTGCGCGTGGTGTGGGGCGACGAACAGGGCTGCGAGCAACTGCGCCAGGGCTTGCTGGAGCAGGTGGCCGACAACCGCATCTTCCAGCGCATGCTGGCAGACAATGCACTTCGCCAGCGCCCGCCCGTTGGCCGTTTGCGTGATTTCGTGCTGACCCGCCAGGGCAACGACAAGGCCGCCACCCTCGACCTCAAGGTGCAGGGTCTCACCCCCTTCGTCGACGGTGCCCGGCTGCTGGCGCTGGCCAATGGCGTGGGGGCGTGCAATACCCTCGAGCGGATTCGCCAACTGGTGGCCAAGGGCATTATCGAGCCACTGGACGGCGCGGCCTATGAGGAGGCCTACCACTTCATCCAGCAAACCCGCATGCAGCAACACCAGCGGCAGGCGCGGGACAACCTGGCGTACTCCAACCGCCTGGACCCGGACAGCCTGAACCACCTGGACCGGCGCATTTTGCGCGAGTCCCTGCGCCAGGCCCAGCGCCTGCAAAGCAGCCTGGCGTTGCGGTACCAGCTGTGAGCCTGTTTACCTGGCTCCGCCCCAGTGCGGCACCGCAACTGCACCCCCTGGCCCGCCAGCGTCTGGCCCGGCTGCCCAAGCCTGCGGCCCTGGGGGTATGCACCCTGCGTGAGCAGCGCTGGGTGGTGCTGGACCTGGAAACCAGCGGCCTGAATACCCACCGCGACCAAGTGCTGTCGATGGGTGCGGTTGCCATCGAAGACGGCGCGCTGGACTTCGCGCAGCAGTTCGAGCGTACCCTGCACCGGCCCGAGCAGAAGACCAACGCCAGCGTGCTGATCCATGGCCTGGGGCCCGATGCCCTCGCGGCAGGTTGCGACCCGGCGGAAGCCTTGCTCGACCTGCTGGAATTTATCGGCGACAGCCCGGTGCTGGCGTTTCATGCCCCCTTCGACCAGCGCATGCTGGCGCGAGCGCTCAAACAGAGCTTGGGCCACCGCCTGCAGGTACCCTTCATGGACGTGGCAGAAATTGCCCCGATGCTGAACCCTGACACGGTGCTGCGCGAGGCCGGGCTGGACGACTGGGTAGCGCGCTTTGGCCTGCAGGTGCAGGAGCGCCATCATGCCAGTGCCGACGCCCAGGTGACGGCGGAGCTGGCCCTGATCCTGTTCAGCCAGGCCAGGCGCCAGCAACTGGACAGCCCACTACAGCTGGAACAACGGCTGCGTGGCTGGCGCCGGCGCACTACCCATACCCACGGTATATAGCGCCTGCGAATCACGACAGACGGCACCGTAGCAGGGTCCTGGGGAGTAACTGTCTTCCACAAGGTCTCAAAGTTGACGCAATCACTGTGTGAGCAACTGTCTGCCACAAGATCTCAAAGCTGGCGCAATCACTGTGGGAGCGGGTTGATGTGGCCTGCTTGCGAAATAAATCAATTGCGCGGCATCGCAAACCTAAAGGCTGGGTACCCGATGACCGTGCATTGCACATCCCCCCGCGCCTCTGTAACAATCGCGAATAGTTATCGTTAGTTAGTGCATACGTTCCAGGGGGGACGCTGCTTGCCTGCTCAGAGCCCACACGCCGATCTGGTCGGTGCGTTGTACCGCGACCATCGCGGCTGGCTGCTCGCCTGGCTGCAACGCAGCATGGCCTGCCGCCAACGCGCCGAAGACCTCAGCCAGGACACTTTCGTGCGCCTGCTCGGCCGTGAGCAGTTGCAAGCCCCGCGTGAGCCACGGGCGTTCTTGGCTGCGGTGGCCAAGGGCCTGATGTTCGATCACTTCCGCCGCGCTGCCCTGGAGCAAGCCTACCTGGCCGAGCTTGCGCAGCTGCCCCCTGCCGAACATCCCTCGCCCCAGGTGCAGCACCTCATCCTCGAAGACCTCAAAGCCATCGACCGCCTGCTGGGCAAGCTGTCCAGCAAGGCCCGCACCGCCTTCCTGCACAACCGCCTCGACGGCATGGGCCACGCCGAAATCGCCGAACGCCTCGGGGTATCGGTATCCCGGGTGCGCCAGTACATCGCCCAGGGCATGCGCCAGTGCTACGTGGCCCTGTATGGGGAACCCACGTGAACAACGCACCGGTATCGGCCAAGGTGCTGGAGGCCGCCATCGCCTGGAAGCTCAGCCTGGACGACATTGGCACAGCCCCGGATGAGCGCAGTGCCTTCATGCGCTGGCACGCCGCTAGCGATGAACATGCCCGTGCCTGGCGCCAGCTTGCGGCCCTGGATACCCGCGTCAGCGCGGCCGCAGGCCCGGCACGCCAGGCCCTGCTGCAATCACGGGCAGGTTTGCGCCAGCGTGTCAGCAAGCTTGGCGGGGGGGTGGCAGGCCTGTTCCTGCTCGGTTCCTTGCTGGCGTGGGTGGGCGCGCCCTCACTGGCGCCGAGCTACTGGCTGGCAGACCAACGCACCGCCACCGGCGAGTTGCGTACCCTGCGCCTGGAAGACGGCACCATGCTCAGCCTCAATACCCACACCGCCGTGGATATCAATTACCAAGGCCAGCAGCGGGTAATCGTGCTGCATCAGGGTGAAATCTCCATCGAGACCGGCCATGAAGACCCGCGCCCACTGCTGGTACGCACCGATGACGGCCGCCTGCGGCCACTGGGCACGCGTTTTCTGGTACGCCGGGAGACCGAAGGCACGCGCCTGGAGGTGTTGCAGGCCTCGGTAGGCGCCCGGCCCTCCAACAGCGGCGATGAGCAGGTGCTGAGCGAGGGCCAGCAGGTGCTGATGAACGCCAATGGCCTGGGCCAGATCGGCGCCGTGGCGCCCGGCGCAGATGCTTGGACCCGCGGCATGCTGGTGGTGGAAGACATGCGCCTGGCCGACTTGTTGGCCACCCTGGGGCGGTACCGCAGCGGCTACCTGGGCGTGGACGACAAGGTCGCCGACCTGCGGGTAAGCGGCAGCTTCCCGCTGGCCGATACTGACCTGGCGCTGGAGTCACTGGTACCCGCGCTACCGGTCAAAATCGAGCGACATACCCATTGGTGGGTCAACGTCACACCCCGGTAAGTTGGCCAGGCATTGCACCGGCCCATTATTTTTTGCCCTACCCCTGTCACTTTTCAAACCTCGCCCGGCAAGGAAGCAGTTAGCACTTATCCGTTTAGGAGCCGCTGCATGTCCCGAGCTGTCGATCGTATCCTGCGCCCCAGCCTGATGGCCCTGGCCATCGCCGTGAGCGCGCCCCTGGCAAGCCCCGCCTTGCTGGCCGCCGAGCAGGCCAACACCCGAGCCTACGCGCTGCCGAGCGGGCCGCTGGCCGCTACCCTGAACCAGATCGCCAGCCAGGCCGGCATCGCCCTGGCCATCGACCCGGCGCTGGTCAGCGGCCGCAGGTCGGCACCGGTCAATGGCCAGTACAACGGCCTGGGCGCCCTGCAGGCCGCGCTGCAAGGCAGCGGTCTGCAGTTGCAGCAGAGCAGCGTGGGCAGCTACAGCCTGGTAGCCGTTGCACAGGGCAGCCTGGCGCTGCCGGCCACCACCGTGGATGCCGCCAGCGTCAGCGAAAATGCCTGGGGCCCCGTGGAAGGTTACGTGGCAAAACGCACCGCGGCGGGCACCAAGACCGATACTGCGCTGGTCGAGGTGCCCCGCTCCATCTCTGTGGCCACCCGTGAGCAAATGAAAGACCGTGGCGTTCACAGCCTGGATGATGCGGTGCGTTACATGCCGGGCATCGTCTCGGCAAGCTTTGGCAGTGACACGCGCTATGACTGGATGCGCGTGCGCGGCTTCGAACCCACCCAGTTCCTCGACGGCCTGCCATTGCCCCGTGGCGTGTATGCCAACCCAAAGGCAGAAACCTGGAACCTCGACCGCCTGGCCCTGCTGCGCGGCCCGGCCTCATCACTGTATGGCCAGACCCCGCCCGGTGGCCTGCTGGACATGGTCAGCCGTCGCCCGCAGGCCGAGAGCAGTCATGAAATCGAGTTGCAGTATGGCAGCGACAACCATCGCCAGATCAACTTTGCCAGCACGGGCAAGATCGACGACCAAGGGCAATGGCTTTACGGCATCAGCGGTGTAGTTCGCGATGGCGGTACGCCCATCGATCATATCGATGACAAGCGCTACAACATTGCGCCCAGCCTCACCTGGAACATCGACGAAGACACCTCGCTGACCCTGCTCAGCCAGTTCACCCGCGACGATACCGGTGCCACCAGCCAGTTCCGGCCCGTACAAGGCACCAAGATCGACATGCCGTTCGGCAAGGTATCGCACCACAAGAACCTGGGCGACCCAGGCTACGAATACTACGACCGTACTTACTACGCGCTGGGCTATGCCTTCGAGCACCGGTTGAATGACGTTTGGCAGTTCCGCCAGAACGTGCGCTACACCAAGTCCGACCTGGCGTTCCAGACCATCACCCCCGGCAGCTACAACCGCGAGAACCCGCCTGTGAGTGACGATGGCACCGTTCGGCGGATGTCCACCAACACCGATGAAGACATCAGCCAGTTTGCGGTGGACAACAATTTCCAGGCGGACTTCAACACCGGCGCCCTCAGCCATACCTTGCTGATAGGCCTGGACCACCAGCGAATCAACACCAACTACCTGTCGATCTTCGGCTTTGACGTGCCGGACAGCAACGTCAACAACCCGGTGTATGGCTTGCCCATCACCCGCCCGCCCCGCTCCACGGCGTTCTATGACTACAACCAGAAAACCCGGCAAACCGGCGTGTACCTGCAGGATCAGATGGCACTGGACAACTGGCGCCTGACCCTGGGCGGTCGTGAAGACTGGGTGCACACGGGCACCAAATTCTTCAATAAAGACGACGCCACCCATACCCAGCGGGACAAGCAGTTCAGCGGCAACGCCGCGCTCAGCTACGTATTCGACTCAGGCTTCGTGCCTTACCTGTCCTACGCCGAGTCGTTCCAGCCCACCCTCAACGCAACGGCATCACCTACCGAGTCGTTCAAGCCTACCGAAGGCAAGCAGTGGGAGCTGGGGGTGAAATATCAACCGCCAGGCTCCAGCACCCTGCTTTCTGCTGCTGTGTACGACCTGACCCAGAAGAACGTGTCAGTAACCAACACCGTCGGCGGCATCACCCTCACCAGCCAGACCGGTGAAGTGAAGGTACGTGGCCTGGAACTGGAAGCCGTGTCGGATGTGAGCGACAACCTGAAGGTGATCGCCACCTATACCCTGGCCAAATCTGATGTCCAGAAAGGCGACTACAAAGGTAACCGCCTGCAACTGATGCCCAACCAGCAGGCATCGGTATGGGGCGACTACACCTGGCATGCAGGGGTACTCGATGGGTTCGGCATCGGCTTGGGCGCGCGCTACACCGGCAACACCTATGGCGACCAGGCCAACACCTACCTGGGCAAGGCGAATGCCTACACCGTGTTCGATGCCTCCGTGCATTACGACCTGGGCCGCCTTGCCAACAGCCTCAAAGGTGCGTCGGTTGCGGTCAATGCCACCAACCTGTTCAACAAGGACTACCTGTCGACCTGCGACAGCTACTACTGCTACTACGGTGACGAACGCAGCGTGGTGGCCAGCGCTTCCTACCAGTTCTGAGTAACGGGGCGGCCGCGTTGCGCCCCCCCAGCTTGAACGCCCCAACCGGTACCCCGATGAAAAGCCCAACCATCCGCCGCTGGTCGACGGTCCATACTTACAGCAGCCTGGTGTGCACGGTGTTCCTGCTGTTGCTGGCCATTACCGGCCTGCCGCTGATCTTCCACCACGAACTGGAACACCTGCTGGGCGATGCGCCCGAGCTGCGCCAGATGGCTGCGGGTACTCCACACCTGGACCTGGAGCAGTTGGTACTCAAGGCCGAGCGGCACCGCCCGGGCGAAGTCATGCAGTACTTCGGCTTCGATGCCGACGAGCCCGACGGTGTGGTTGCCATTACCGCCGCCACGGCCGGCACCGAGCCCAATGCCTCCCACACCTTCATGCTCGACGCCCGCACCGGCGAGGCCGTGGCCATGCCCGCCGCCAATGGCGGGTTCATGATGGTCATGCTGCGCCTGCACGTGGACATGTTCGCCGGGCTGCCGGGCAAGCTGCTACTCGCTTTCATGGGTGTGCTGTTCATCGTGGCGATCGTCTCCGGCACCGTGCTGTACGCACCGTTCATGCGCCGGCTGCCCTTTGCGGCAGTGCGCCGGGACAAGTCCACCCGGCTGCGCTGGCTCGACCTGCACAACCTGATTGGCATCGTCACGTTGACCTGGGCCTTGGTGGTCGGGGTAACGGGCGTGATCAGCGCGCTGTCCGACCTGGTGATCGCCGCCTGGCGCAACGACAGCCTGGTGACCATGGTGGCGCCTTACCGTGATGCCCCGCCGCTGACCGAGCGGGCGCCGGCCAGTCACCTGCTGCACATTGCCGAGCAGGCTGCACCCGGCATGCAGGCAGACTTCATCGCCTTCCCTGGGACGCGCTTTTCCAGCGAGCACCACTATGCCGTATTCATGAAGGGTGCCAGCCACCTGACGTCGCACCTGCTCACCCCGGTCCTGATCGACGCCCGCAACCTGGCGGTGACCGCCGTTGGCGAGCGCCCCTGGTACATGGATGCCATGGGGCTCTCGCAGCCGCTGCACTTCGGCGATTACGGCGGGCGGCCCATGCAGGTGCTCTGGGCGGTACTCGATACCCTGACCATCGTGGTACTGCTCAGTGGCCTGTACCTGTGGTGGGGCAAGCAGCGTAGAGCGCGGGAGCAAAAACCATGAGCCACAGCTCACGCAGTACCTGGCGTATCTTCGCCTGGCCAGGGCTGATCGCGATACTTGGCGCGGCGGGGCTGTTCGCCGCGCTGCTCGGTGACGGCGTATGGGACATGCTGGCCTGGCTGGGCCTTGGCCTGCCGGCGGTACTGGGCGCATACGGCCTTGGCAAACGTTGAGGTAGCCGGGTAACGCGCCTGAGCCTGCCAGGCCCACCAGGCTATGGCGCCACCCCACAGAGTGCCGCCCATGAGCCTGCAACAATTCATCGCCTACGACCAGCAGTTGGCCGACCTGCTCGCCCCGCTACCCCAACCCGACACCCGCTTGCCCTGGCTGGAGGCCCGCCAGCGTTATTTTGCCGACCTCGCCGCCTATTGGCTGGACACCGGCGTCACCCCCTCAACACGCCAAGCCAGGCTGGCCGCCGTGCTACGCTCCCAACTGCTGGCGCAGATCAACCTGCGCATTGGTGACCATACCCTGGGTTCGAACCACGCCGAGTTGATGAAAACCTGCATCGAGTTGCCGCTGCCGTGGCAGCGCCAGCACCTGCCCGGCCCCAGGCGGCCACAGGTTTACCGGCCCGTGCTGGATATCAGCACCCCGAACTGGCGTGGCTACCTGCCCGGCACCTTCATCATCGTCGAAGGTGGCCCTGAAGGGCGCATGCCAGACCCGGCAAAACCCAGTGAATATGCGCTGCTGTGCAGCTTGTCCCACGGCATCGAGGCCTTCGATGACCTGGCGGAGTTGCATGTGGAACTGTGCGAGCGGCTGGATGACCCACTGCAGAGCCAGCCGCTGCTGCGTCATATGCCTGATGAGGGCGAGCGCGATCGGGTGCGCAATGCCGAGCGCCTGCGGTACGAGTGGTTCAACGATGACCTGGTGCAGAACCAAACTCAGGTGCTGATTGATGGCCAGCGTGCACGCCTGACCCAGGTATGGGAGGCAGCCGTGCCAGCAGGCCAGGTCGACTGGCCCCAGCTGGCTGAGCGGCTGAAACACGCTGCCGACTTGCTACCCCTGGCCGGCAGCCAGCCCGCCCTGCATACCCGCTACGGCCTGCTGCTGGAACGCAATTCGCCGGCCTGGCTGAAGAACGCCTCGCCGCAAGCCCTCACCCACGTGATGCAGACCATGCAGGAGCTGATCATCGCCATCGACCGCGCCGCCGCACCCGGCATCCTCAGCCACGAGCAGTTTCTGGACCAGAACAGCCTGAGCGCCTGGACCCATGAGCGCCTGCGCGCGGCCCTGCGCCAGCGCCACCAGTTCGACACCGATCCGCTCGAGCTGTATGTCAGCGTAACCATGGCCCGACAGCGCGGCCCCGTACTGCATCCAGGCCTTGCCACAGGCTACATCCCGGCGGCAAGCCGCCCACAGGTCGGCGACACCATCGAGCTGGTGGGCAAAACCTACCGCCTCGACCAGTTGGCAGCACTCAATGTTGCCTGGCTGGACATCGACTACTGGCTCACCGCACGCGTACACCGCAAAGACAACAGCGCCGTCCCGCAGGTTACCCCCGCACAGATCAAGCAACTGGTCCGCGACCTGAACGTGGGTGATACCTACAGCCGGTACCTGCGTGCCCACCTGCTGGACTCACCCGATGCACAGTGGCGTCAACAGCAATACATTGCGATCAGCACGGCGCGCATGCAGGCCGAGGCAGCGAAGGCCCGTTACGCCGGGCATTACCTTGAAGACGTGTTCGAACGGGGCTATGCCTGGAGCAGGGCGATCATCGATCACCCGGACAGCGAACAGCGGCACAGTCATGGCCACCGGTTGAGTGTTCGTCAGTGCCTGATCGACAGCCACACAGTCATGGGCGTCATGTTGATCACACCAAATACCCCTGGCCTGCAGCGGTTCGTGGTGTACACCCCCGACGCACCGGACCGACGGGCCTGGCGCGAGTACCGCAACGCCCGCCACCTGCTGCGCACACTGCGCGCTCAGCCCCTGCTGCGTGACTACCTCAAGGAGCGCCTGCCACTGGCAGACCATGCACAGCTGGAACGGGGCCTGCTGAAAGGCCGCATGGGGCCAAGAACCGCCACGCCAGCCATCACTGGCGATTTTCAGCAGGCCCGCTACCTGGCCGAAGTGCGGGCAGCACTCGCCATGGTGGATGCCAGCACCAATACCAAGCTGGAGCTGATTGGCGAATTCAGCCTTCATGCCCTGTGGGTTCTGCTCGACCTGGTTAGCCTGGTACTGCCAAACCGCGCGCTGACACCACTGTCATTCGGCCGTGCGGTGATCTCTGTTCTGGACATGACCAAGGCCTACAGGCAGGAAGATCGAATGGGGGTGCTGAAGCATCTGGTAGAGGCCTTTACCCATGTCAACGACGGTATCAACAGCATCGGTGGCTCCACCGTAGTGCGCAGGGCGATAAGGGGTATGCCACCTACGCCGCCTGTGCTGTTACCGCCTGCCCTGGCCCTGCGCATAGACACCCAGAAGCTGCATTACCGGGTGGACGGTATTCACAAGGAAGGCATCTACGAACAGAAATCCCCCTATCCTGGGGTTACCCTCTACTTCATCAAGGACTCGGCAGGCCGCACGTATCAGGTCGCCTTCGACGGCTACCGCTGGCGCGTGGTCGACCCTCGCCAGCCCGACGCGTACACCAAGGTGCCGGTGAAGCGCCGCGAGGACGGTGAGTGGGTGGTGGATTCGCCCGTGCTCTGGTACGACGGCCTGCCTGACCTGCGTGCGCTGCTGGATGGCTGTCGCCTGGCCGAAGTGCCACTCGGCACCCCTGCGGGTACCCCGGGCCTGTACCTCAGCACCGGCCAGCTCTACCTGCTGGCAGGTGGGCACGCCTTGCCCGTGCGCAGGCACCTGCTGGTGGATCACTACCACCTGCAATTGGGAAGCGCCTCGGCGGCCGTCGTTCACGCCTGGGTCATCCTGCGCTGGCAGGGCCAGCAGTGGCGCATGCGGGTGCGCCAGTCCGGGCGCAGCAGCGCCTGGCTGGCGCTACCGCAGGGCTACGCGGTCAGCTTGGGCAGCAGTTGATCCAGGCGTTGGTACAGGGCACTGCTGCTGGGCCAGTTGCGCAGCAGCCGCGCACGGTCGCGGGCATAGGCCGGGGCAAAACTCAGCTGGGTCGCATGCTGGGTCATGGCATCCAGGTCGATCAGCGACCATTGGCCGCCCTGCCAGAACAGGTTATGGCCCTTGAAGTCGCCATGGCTGATGCGCTCGGCGATCAGCCGCTGCATCAGCTGTACCAGCGCCTGAACCTGCTCTTCAGGGGCCTGCCCCGTTTCAACGTGCGGTGCGAAGCAGGCGCTGAGGTCTGGCCCGTCGATGTATTCGGTCACCAGGTAGGCCGTGCTGCGCAAGCCCATTACCCGCTGCTCCAGCACCGCCAGGGGGCGCGGCGTGGCGATATCCAGAAAACGCAGGCGGTGCCCTTCGATCCATGAATGCCAGGCACGGCTCGGGCGCCAGAACCGCTTGAACCAGTGCGCGGTGTTCTTGATGTTGTAGCGTTTGAGCACCAATGGGCGGCCATTGACCTCAATGCGCGCCACACTGGCGGCGCCGCCGGTCTTGTAAAGGTGCCCTTGGTCGATCAGTGCATCGGCCTGTTCAAGCACCGGCAGCATGGCCGGGGCCTCACTGCGCACCACTGCGCGCAGGCCAGCCAGGCTGCGCTGCACACTGAACAGGCTGCATTCGCGGCCGGCTTTTTCCAGGTAGTCCTTCTGCCGCCAGGCGCGCACCTTGTCTACCTGCTTCTGCAAGGCTTCCAGGGGCAGCGCATGTTCGGCATTGGCCAGCAGGTAATGCACCAGCAGCTCCTCGATGAAGGGCTCCAGGCGTTTGGGCAACTGGGCAAAGAACACCCCGAGGTTTTCCAGCACCCGAGGCCGCGAGAGCTGCTGACCGGGCGTTTCGGCCTTGATGCCGGCACCGTCGATCAGGTACAGCTTGCCGCCGTGGCGCAGCAGGTTGTCCAGGTGCAAGTCTTCCTGCCACAGGCCCTGCCGGTGCATGTGTGCCACGGCGGTCAGCGCCTCGCCCAACACGGCCTGCTGTTCGTCGGCCAGTGCAGGCAGTTGTTCCACGCCAGCCCAGGCATCAGCCAGGCTCTGTGCGCCATCGAGAAATTCGAACAGCAACCAGCCGCCTTCACCTTCCACCAGGCCGTCAGCCAGCAGCTTCGGTGTCGTCAGGCCTTGCTCGGCCAGCAGTTTCACCCCTTGCAGCTCACGCTGGAACTGGCGTGCGGCGTTGCTGCCTACCAGCAGCTTGGCCAGCACCGGAATGCCCCGCCAGATACCCGCGCCTACGTAACGCTGGCCTGGCAGCACACGCAGCAGGCTCAGCAACTGCAAATCGGCACCACCGGCAGCATCTGCCAGGGTCAGGCTCAGGGGCAGCGACGGGTGGCGACCTGCCGCTTTCAGTTCAGACAGGTGCATCAGCGTGCCTCTTTGTGATGGCGGCGTTGCATCAACCGCTGCAGCCAGGTGTCGACCAGCGTGCTGCCTGCGGGCTGCGCCAGGTAGGCCGCCAGCAACGTGCGCACGTCATGCTCACCCCACACCGGCGCCCGGCGCAGCAATGGCTCCAGGTCGCGCAGGCGGTCACGCATGCCGAACAGCAACGGCCGGGTTTTTTCCAGGTCGATCAGCTGTGCGTCCCAGCCTTCCCGGCGCTGGCGCAGGAAGATGTGCTTGGGGTAAAAGCACCCATGCACCTGGCCGGCGCCGTGCAGCGTACGCGCCAACTGGCCGCACGCTATCAGCATGCCGTCGCGCGCAGCGGCGCCCAGCTGCGCCCACTGCGCCAGTTGGCTGTCGAGGTCGCTCCAGTCGTCCAGCGCACGGGTCATCAGCACCGCCCGGTGTTGGCCAGCCTGTTTGCGTTCGCCGTAGAACACCGCCTGCAGGGCCGGTATGTGCAGCTTCTGGTAACGCACGATGTTGCGAAACTCGCGGGCGAAGGTGGGTTCGCCGAACGGCCGGTGCAGGGTGCGGGTCAGGTAGTCGCTTTGCCGCTTGAGGTAGTAACCCTTGCCCTCAAGCTCCAGGCGGAACACGCTGCTCCAGCCACCACGGCCGGTATTGGGCTCGTCCACCGCATCCAGTTGCAACGCCCACAGCGCCTCGAAATCGTCCAGGCCATGGCGTTTGAGCAGCGCCCTGTCGTCGCTGGCCACGTAGTCGGTCATTCCCTTCCCTCGAAAAAGCCCAGTACCTGGCGGATACGCTTCTTGTCCCGGTCGTTCAGCCGGTTGCGCTCACGGTACTGCAGGTAGAAGCGCAGACGCTGGGTGGCAGACAAGTGATACTTGGCCACTTTGTCCAGGCAGGCCAGGTCCTTGATCAACCGGTGACGCCACATGAAGCCCCGCCAGAAGTCGCCAGTGGGGCAGTCGATGAAGAACACCGTGCCCTGGTCGTCGACCAGCAGGTTGCGCCATTTCAGGTCGTTGTGGGCAAAGCGGTGCTCATGCATGACCCGGGTGTGGCGGGCCAGCTGGCGGCTGATATGGTCGACCCACGCGCGGTCGGCCAGGCGCGCATCATGGCGTTCGGCCAAGGCCGACAAGTCTTCGGTGTTGGGCAGCTCGCGGGTGATCATGGCACCGCGGCCGAAGGCCAGGCCGTTGCGCTCAAGCCCCCAGGCCACCACTTCGGCCGTGGGAATGCCCCACTTGTCGAACTGCTTGAGGTTCTGCCATTCGGCCTTGATACGCGGCCGGCCCAGGTAACGGCGCATGTGCTTGCCGGCACCGGTGTAGCGTTTGACGTAGTAGTTGACCCCGTCACGCTCGATCCGCACCACCTCGCTGAGTGGGTCGCGGGTAAGGCGCTCGCCCTGGATGGCAAACACCGCATCGAGGCTGCCGAAGTCCGCCGCCAGATGTTGATAACCTGGCGCCAGTGTCCAACTCGCCATCAGAGTGCATCCCCATAGCGTTGCTTACGGTCGTAGAGTTTCTGCGCCTTGCGTTCCAGCCAGGCCAGCAGCGCGGCCTCGTCCCGCAGCACCTCGCGCAACGGGCGCTGGAAGTACGCGCGCAAAAAGCGCAGCTTGTCGCGGGCGGTCAGGCCAATGTCCAGGGCCGAGAAATACAGGGCGGCCAGGTCTTTGTCGCGCCAGCGCCGGCTGATTTTCGCCCGTGTCTGCGCACGGTGCAGGTCGATCACCGACAGTTTGAAGCCATCCGCCGTCACCGGTCGGTCTGTGTGCAGCAGGAAATGGCAGATGTAGCAGTCACGGTGGTTCACCCCGGCGCGGTGCATGCCACCGGTCATCTCGGCCACCCGTGCAATCAGCGCATGCTTCAGGCGCGGCTGGGGCGGTTGCTTCACCCAGTCGAGGCTGAAGTCTTCCAGGCTGATGGTGGGCGCCAGTTCTTCGGTGATGATGAACGAGTGCTGCGTGGCCGGGTTACTGCCGCGCTCACCGTAGGCAACGGCGGTCATGGTCGGTACGCCCACTTCGTGCAGGCGCTGGATGGCTTGCCATTCCTGGCCTGCACCGAGCACCGGCAGCTTGGCCGTGAGCAGGTTCTTGGCAATCTCCCCCCAGCCGATGCCGCGGTGAATCTTCACGAAAAAGCCTTCGCCAGCCACCTCGGTACGCAGCGTGCGACGCCCTTCCAGCTCCCGGTACACCTCGCCTTCCAAGGCTTCCACGGCGTCGAAGGCATCACGCCCGGCCCACAGGCTTTTGAAGGGTTCGGCCAGTATCAGCTTCATACGCCCTCCTGCCCCAGGATCACGTCGGCAGCGTCCTGCGGCATGCTGTACAGGTCGGCGGTATCAGCGAAGCGCAGGCCGTTGCGCGACCAGTCGGCGCGGGCTTGCGGGTCTTCGAGCATGCGCTGCAGGTAGCCGTTGAGCTGCTCTTGTTCGAACGGCTCGTCCAGCACCAGGCCACACTCGGCTTCGGCAATGTAATGCGCGTAGCCGCACACCTTTGACACCAGCACCGGCAAGCCTGCCACCAGCGCTTCGAGCAACACCGTGCCGGTGTTCTCGTTGTAGGCCGGGTGGATCAACAGGTCGGCACCCAACAGGAAACGCGGGATGTCGCTGCGCCCTTTCAGGAACTGCACCTGGTCACCCAGGCCCAGGGTTGCGCTCTGCAGCTGGAACACCTTGGGGTCATCCTGGCCGATCACCATCAGCCGGGTGCGCTTGCGCAAGGCCGAAGGCAGCGCAGCCAGCGCCTTCAGGCTACGGTCCACACCCTTGGTCTTGAAGCCGGAGCCAATCTGCACCAGCAGCAGTTCGTCATCTGCCAGGTTGAATTCCTGGCGGAACCCCGCGCGAATCTCGGCGGCGTTGGCCGGGGCCCGGCGGTCCTGGGAAATGCCCGGCGGCAGCAGGTGAAAACGCTCGACCGGGGTGCCGTAATGCTTGATGAACAGCGGCTGCTGCACTTCGGAGATCATCAACACTTCGGTGCTGGCGTGCTTGTCGAACACGGCCCGCTCGTACTCGGCAAAGTGCCGGTAACGGCCCCAGCGGCGGTACAGGCCACCGCGCAGGGTCTGGGCCTTGTCTTCAAAGCAGCCATCGGCAGCGTAGTAAACGTCCAGCCCCGGCATCTTGTTGAAACCGATCAGGCGGTCGACGGGGCGCTCGGCCAGGTCGGCCTGCATCCAGGCGGTGAGCTTTTCGTTGCGGCGGTGGTTGAAGATCGCCTTGACCGGCGCCACCAGCACTTCGAAACCTGCGGGGATGTCGCCCTCCCAGATCAGCGTGTACACCCGGATCTGGTGGCCGCGCCGTTGGCACTCCAGGGCGATGCGCATGAAGTCGCGCTGCAGCCCACCGAAGGGGAAGTATTTGTAAAGCACGAAAGCCAATTGCATCAACGGACATCCTCAGCCAGCAGCAGCGCGCTCAAGCGGCTCGCCACATGCTCGGGATTCAGGCGAGTGAAGCACAGCGGCCACTCGCGGTTCGGATCGTACCGGCGCAGGTCTTCGGCGCTCGGTTTGTAGGTGCATTTTTTTTGCAGGCAGGGCGCGCACGGCCAGTCACTGGCCTGGTGCACCTGGGTCCGCCCATAGGCACCGGTAAGGCCCGGGTTGGTTGGGCCAAACAGCGACAAGGTAGGCACATCGAGTGCTGCGGCCAGGTGGCCCAGGCCGGTATCGACCGCGACGCAGGCCTTGGCGGCAGCGAGCACGCGGGCCACGCCTGCCAGGTTCAACTTGGGCAGCACCTGGCAGTTGTTCAACCCCTGGGCAATACGCTCGGCCCGGGCCTTTTCCGCCGGGTTGCCCCAGGGCAGGCGCACTTCCAGCCGGCGACGGCCCATGCGCTCGGCAAGCTCGCGCCAATAGGCTTCGGGCCAATGCTTGGTGGCCCAGGTGGTGCCATGCAGAAACACCACATAGGGTGCAGCCGGTGGCAGTTGCAGGCGGTCGAGGTCCAGGCCGTATTGGCCGATCCCTTCCGGCAGGTCATAGGCCAGGGCCATGGCGAACAACTGGCGAACACGCTCCACGGCATGCTGGCCGACGGCAACCGACAGGCGCCGGTCGTAGAAGCGGCTGGCCCAGCCTTCACGGGCAGAATAGCGGTCCAGCCCGGCGATGGGCGCCTTGACGTAGCGGGTAAGCCAGGCCGACTTGACCAGGCCTTGGGCATCGATCACCAGATCGTACTTGCGCGCGCGCAGGCGCTGCTTGAACGCCTTCCATTCGCCGCTGCGCAGCGTCTGCCACGGGTTCTTGCGCCAACGGCGTATCGCCACCGGGATCACCTGGTCCACGGCCGGGTGCCAGCTGGGGATTTCGGCAAAGCCTTCTTCCACCACCCAGTCGAAACGGATGCCGGGTATGGCGTGGGCCGCATCGGTAAGTGCCGGCAGGGTGTGGATCACATCACCCAGCGACGAAGTCTTGATGATCAGCACCCGCACTTATTCGACCTCGACCACAGCATCGATCAGCCCCGGGCCACTCAGGCTGTGCAAGGCCGCGATGACGCTGCCTGGCTGCAGCAGGCGCAGGCAGTTGTAGTGGCCAAACCGGCAGGTGCGGTCGAAACACGGGCTGCACTCGATGCCGGTGCGCACCACTTCCACCTGTTCGGCCAGCGGCGGTGTGAAGCCAGGCGATGTCGAACCGTACACTGCCACCAGCGGGCGGTTGAGGGCAGCTGCCACGTGCATCAGGCCAGAATCGTTGGACACCACGGCCTGGGCACAGGACATCAGGTCGATGGCCTCGGCCAGGGAGGTTTCACCGGCCAGGTTGGACGACTCTTCACGCAAGCCAGGGATTAGCCGGTCACGGATCTGCTCACCCACCGGGTGGTCGTTTTTCGAGCCGAACAGCCATACCTGCCAGCCCTGCCGGATCATCGCGTCGGCAACTGAAGCGTAATGCTCGGCAGGCCAGCGTTTGGCCTCGCCAAACTCGGCACCTGGGCACAGTGCGAGCACCGGGCGGTCCAGCTCCAGCCCGAACTTGGCCAGGGCAGCGTCGCGGCTCTGGGCTTCGATCTGCAAGCTGGGGCGCGGGTAGGGTTGCGGCAGCGCTGCCCCCGGCGCGTAGGCCAGGGCCATGAAACGCTCGATCATCAGCGGGTAGCGGGCCTTGTCCAGCTTGCGCACATCATTCAGCAGGCCAAAGCGCATCTCGCCGCGCCAGCCGGTGCGCTTGGGGATACCGGCAAAGAACGGCACCAGCGCCGACTTGAGCGAATTAGGCAACAGGATGGCCTGGTCGTACTGACCGGCCAACGACTTGCCAATGCGCCGGCGGGTGGCCAGCTCCAGCGCACCATGGCCAAGCGGGAAGCTAAGCGCCTGCCGCACCTCAGGCATGCGCTCGAGGATAGGCCGGCTCCACTCGGGGGCGAGCACATCGATCATGCAGTCGGGGTGCTGCTGTTTCAGGCACTGGAACAGGGTCTGCGCCATTACCATGTCGCCGACCCAGCTGGGGCCAATGATCAGTATTCTCATGCTTAGTCCAGAAACACTCGGGGAGGCTGCAGGCTGCGGTAAGCCTGGCCTCCCCTCTTTATATTCAGGCTATGTGGCGGACAGTGTACCACCCACGTGGGCCATTCGCGGGCAAGCCCGCCTACAGGCGATAGGCCCTTCACGTAAGGCCCAGCTCACCCCATATACGCCGTACCTCACGGCGTTCATCGGCAAACTGCGCCGCGTCGATCACCCCGGCCTGCTTCTGCAATGCCTGGCGGTGCGAGGCCGAGCGGAACGCCTTGTACACTTCACGCAACAACGCCGCGTCGCTGGCCGGCATCAGGTTCGCCTGCTCCAGCTCTTCCAGGATGCGGATATTATCGGTCCATCGCAGTATGGCCGCGTGGTCGTGCGACCAGGCCAAAGCGGCGTATTGCACCATAAATTCGATATCGACGATACCGCCCGCATCCTGCTTGATGTCAAAGGGCATGCCGGCATCGAATGCATTGGCCGCCGTGCCGGCAGCGGTTGCCTTGGTGCCCAGGTTGTCACGCATCTTGGCGCGCATTTCACTCACGTCGATGCGCAGCTTTTCCAGGTCCCGAGGCTGGCCCAGTACCTGGGCACGTACGCCCTCGAAGGCTGCGCCCACCTGCGGGCAACCCACCAGCACCCGGGCGCGTACCAGGGCCTGGTGTTCCCAGGTCCAGGCTTCGTTCTGCTGGTAGCGCTGGAACGCCCCCAGCGAGCTGACCAGCAGCCCGGATGCGCCAGAAGGCCGCAGGCGCATGTCCACGTCATACAGCTGCCCCGAGTTGGTCTGGGTGGTCAGCAGGTGAATGATGCGCTGGCCCAGGCGGGTGAAGAACTGCGCGCTGTCGATAGGTTTGGCGCCGTCGGTTTCCGCCTGCGGGTCACCGTCGTGGATGAACACCAGGTCAAGGTCCGAGCCATGACCCAGCTCCAGGCCGCCGACCTTGCCGTAACCAATGATGATGAAGCCCGGGTCGCAGGGGCTGCCGTCGCTGCGCACGGGCTGGCCGTGGCGGGCCACAGTCTGGCGCCAGGCCAGGGCCAGCACCTGGTCGAGGATGGCTTCGGCCAGCCAGGTAAGGTAGTCGCTGACCTTCATCAGCGGTAGGTTGCCGCTGATTTCAGAGGCCGCCACGCGCAGGCTGTGGGCCAGCTTGAAGTGGCGCAAGGCCTCCATCTGCTGCTCCAGGTCGTCCTCGGGGATACGGGTCAGCCTTTCACGCAGCTCGCTGGCCAGCTCCGGCGCCAACGGCGGGCTGAACAGGCGCCCTTCGTTGAGCAGCTCATCGAGCAGCAACGGGTAGCGGGCAATCTGCTCGGCAATCCACGGGCTGGCCGCGCACAGCGTCAACAGCCTCCGCAACGCCCCGGGGTTTTCCGTCAGCAGCACCAGGTAGGCCGAACGCCGCGCCACGGCTTCGACCAGCGGCAACACCCGCTCCAGCACCAGGTCGGGGTTTTCGTGTTCGATGGCCTGGGCCAGCAGGCGCGGGATGAAGGCATCCAGGCGCTCGCGCCCGATACGCTGCATCGAGCGCAACTGCGGGCTGGAGCGCAGTGCCGCCAGGCGGCGCAAGGCTTCAACGGGTTGCCGGAAGCCGGCTTGTTCAAGCTGGCGGCCCGCTGCTTCCTCGTCCTGGGCCTGCTCCCACAGCGGCGACCACTCGCCGCCCACCACCAGCTCGCTTTCACCGTCCTCGTCATCCGGGTCGGCGATCACCTGCCGGAAATGCCAGTCGATACGGCCCCGCCAGTGGCTGAGCTGGGCCCGGAAGCCCTGCCAGTCAGCAAACCCGAGCATGTACGCAACCCGTGCCTGGTCGGTGTCGCTTTCGGGCAGCATCTGCGTCTGGCGGTCGGCAATGGCCTGGATGGCATGCTCGGTATAGCGCAGAAACGCATACCCCTCGCGCAGCTCCGCCACCACAGCGGGCGGCAGGTAGCTCTGCCCCTCCAGCGTTGCCAGCACCTTGAGCAGCGGCCGCTGTTGCAGGCTCAGGTCCCGCCCGCCATGGATCAGCTGGAAGGCCTGGGCAATGAACTCCACCTCGCGGATACCACCAGCACCCAGCTTGATGTTGTCGGCCATGCCCTTGCGCCGCACTTCCTGCTGGATCAACTGCTTCATGGTGCGCAGGGCTTCGATTGCCGAAAAATCCAGGTACCGGCGGTACACGAACGGGCGCAGCATTTCTTGCAACTGCGCACCGGCTGCCTGGTCCCCGGCCACCACCCGCGCCTTGATCATGGCATAGCGTTCCCAGTCGCGGCCCTGGTCCTGGTAGTACTGCTCCAGCGCATTGAAACTGAGCACCAGTGCGCCAGACGAGCCGTAGGGCCGCAGGCGCATGTCGACGCGGAACACGAAGCCGTCGACGGTGACAGGGTCCAGCGCCTTGATCAGGCGCTGCCCCAGGCGGGTGAAGAATTCCTGGTTATCCAGCGAACGCTTCACACCTTCGGTTTCGCCACCCTCCGGGAAGGCGAAAATCAGGTCGATGTCCGACGACAGGTTCAGCTCGCCGGCCCCAAGCTTGCCCATGCCCAGCACCACCATGTGCTGCGGCTGGCCACTGCGGTTACCAATGGGCGTGCCGAACTGCTGGCAGTGGCGCGGGTACAGCCACTGGTACGCTTCATCGATGGCGGCATCGGCCAGGTCGGACAGGTCGCGGCAGGTCTCAGCCAGGTCGGCTTGGCGGGTGATGTCCCGCCAGATGATCCGCAGTTGCTGGCGGTTGCGCTCACGGCGCAGGTTACGCGCCAGTTCTTCTTCTGTTTGCGCCGCCTGGGCTACCTCGGCGACCTGGGCACGCAGCTCCCCGGGCGCATGGCGCCGGTCCAGAGCGCCCGCAGCCAGCAGGCCGAAGAGCATGGAAGGGTCACGCTGGGCCAAACCGAGCACGAAATCGCTGGCGGCGGCCACCTGATCGAATTGCTGGCGGTGCAGCGGGCTCCAGAGGCTCAGGTCCAGGCCGGGGTGGGCAGCCACGGCATCTTGCAGAAACTGTCCATTGCGCGTGGCCAGTGGCTGCAGGGCAGGTGGCAGATCGGAGGGCAAAGGTAGGCGCATGGTCTATCCTTGATCGGCGTGAAAAGGGAGAGGGAAAGCGGCCAAGGAGACACCGGCCCACGGTTGGACTGTCGTACAAAGGTTGGAAATAGCTGAAATGCCTGATTTTGTGGCAACAAAAATCAATGACCACCCGTTCGCGACTCACTACCAACCAACATGAACGTTTTTCCTCACAAGCCGAGATGCGACCGAACGTCGCACAGCTGTAGTTTTACTACTACCCATGGCGTGCAAAGGCATGAAATGAGAAAGCAAATGTAGTAAAACTACACGGCGCCGGACGATACCCCGGTATTCCAAGAATTCACGACGTCTGCCCATAAGGCCAGTCGCAATCTCAGGCAATCGATTCTGGTTGCCTTTCCGCCCTGGAGCAAGCCATGCAAGACCTCGATCCAATCGAAACCCAGGAATGGCTGGATGCCCTGGAGTCGGTCCTCGACAAAGAAGGCGAAGACCGCGCTCATTACCTGATGACCCGTATGGGCGAGCTGGCCACCCGTAGTGGCTCTCAGCTGCCGTATGCGATCACCACGCCATACCGCAACACCATCCCTGTCACCCACGAAGCACGCATGCCTGGCGACCTGTTCATGGAACGCCGCATTCGCTCGATGGTGCGTTGGAACGCCCTGGCCATGGTCATGCGCACCAACCTGAAAGACTCGGACCTGGGCGGACACATCTCCAGCTTCGCCTCCAGCGCCACCCTGTACGACATCGGTTTCAACTACTTCTTCCAGGCCCCGACCGAAGAACACGGCGGCGACCTGGTGTTCTTCCAGGGCCACGCCTCGCCAGGCGTCTACGCCCGCGCCTTCATGGAAGGCCGCATCAGCGAAGAACAGATGAACAACTTCCGTCAGGAAGTGGACGGCAACGGCCTGTCCTCGTACCCACACCCGTGGCTGATGCCTGACTTCTGGCAGTTCCCGACCGTATCGATGGGTCTGGGCCCGATCCAGGCCATCTACCAGGCACGCTTCATGAAGTACCTGGAAGCCCGTGGCTTCATCCCGGCCGGCAAGCAGAAAGTCTGGTGCTTCATGGGCGACGGCGAGTGCGACGAGCCGGAATCCCTGGGTGCCATTTCCCTGGCCGGCCGCGAGAAGCTGGACAACCTGATCTTTGTCATCAACTGCAACCTGCAGCGCCTCGACGGCCCTGTACGCGGTAACGGCAAGATCATCCAGGAACTCGAAGGCGTGTTCCGTGGCGGTGGCTGGAACGTCAACAAAGTGGTCTGGGGCCGTTTCTGGGACCCACTGCTGGCCAAGGACACCAACGGTGCCCTGCAGCGCCGCATGGACGAAGTCATCGACGGCGAGTACCAGAACTACAAGGCCAAAGACGGCGCCTACGTGCGTGAGCACTTCTTCAACACCCCAGAGCTCAAGGCCATGGTCGAAGACCTGTCGGACGACGAGATCTGGAAGCTCAACCGTGGCGGCCACGACCCGTACAAGGTTTACGCGGCGTACCACCAGGCTGTTAACCACAAAGAGCAGCCGACCGTTATCCTGGCCAAGACCATCAAGGGCTACGGCACCGGTGCGGGCGAAGCCAAGAACACCGCGCACAACACCAAGAAGGTCGACGTCGACAGCCTGCGTAAATTCCGCGACCGCTTCGACATCCCGGTCAAGGATGCAGAGCTGGAGAACCTGCCGTTCTTCAAGCCTGAAGAAGGTTCCGCCGAAGCCAAGTACCTGGCCGAGCGCCGCGCAGCCCTGGGCGGTTTCGTGCCGCAGCGCCGCGCCAAGAGCTTCAGCGTGCCTACCCCGCCACTGGAAACGCTGAAAGCGATCCTGGACGGCTCGGGCGACCGCGAAATCTCCACCACCATGGCCTTCGTGCGTATTCTGGCGCAGCTGGTCAAGGACAAGGAAATCGGCCAGCGCATCGTGCCGATCATTCCGGACGAAGCCCGTACCTTCGGTATGGAAGGCATGTTCCGCCAGCTGGGCATCTACTCGTCGGTCGGCCAGCTCTACGAGCCTGTCGACAAAGACCAGGTGATGTTCTACCGCGAAGACAAGAAGGGCCAGATCCTCGAGGAAGGCATCAACGAAGCCGGCGCCATGTCGTCGTTCATCGCTGCCGGTACCTCGTACAGCTGCCACAACCAGCCGATGCTGCCGTTCTACATCTTCTACTCGATGTTCGGCTTCCAGCGCATTGGCGACCTGGCCTGGGCCGCTGGCGACAGCCGCACCCGTGGCTTCCTGATCGGCGGTACTGCCGGCCGTACCACGCTCAACGGTGAAGGCCTGCAGCACGAAGACGGTCACAGCCACATGATGGCCGGTACCATCCCGAACTGCCGCACCTACGATCCCACCTACGGCTATGAGCTGGCGGTGATCATCCAGGACGGCATGAAGAAGATGACCGAAGAGCAACAGGACATCTTCTACTACATCACCGTGATGAACGAATCCTACCAGCAGCCTGCCATCCCGGCCGGTGCCGAGGAAGGCATCATCAAGGGCATGTACCTGCTGGAAGAAGACACCCGTGAAGCCGCACACCATGTGCAGCTGATGGGCTCGGGCACCATCCTGCGCGAAGTGCGCGAGGCAGCGAAGATCCTGCGTGAAGAGTTCAACGTCGGTGCCGACGTGTGGAGCGTCACCAGCTTCAACGAACTGCGCCGTGACGGCCTGGCCGTGGAACGCGCCAACCGCCTCAAGCCTGGCCAGAAGCCACAGCAGACCTACGTCGAGCAGTGCCTGACCGGTCGCAAAGGCCCGGTGATCGCGTCTACCGACTACATGAAGCTGTTCGCCGAACAGATTCGCCAGTGGGTGCCAAGCAAAGAGTTCAAGGTCCTGGGTACCGACGGTTACGGTCGCAGCGACAGCCGCAAGAAGCTGCGTCACTTCTTCGAAGTCGACCGCCACTTCGTGGTGCTGGCTGCCCTGGAAGCCCTGGCTGACCGTGGCGAGATCGAACCCAAGGTTGTGGCTGACGCCATCGTCAAGTTCGGTATCGACCCGGACAAGCGCAACCCCCTGGACTGCTGAGGAGTATTTTTAAGTGAGCGAACTCATTCGCGTACCTGACATCGGCAGCGGTGAAGGTGAAATCATCGAGCTGTTCGTCAAGGTCGGTGACCGTATCGAGGCCGACCAGAGCCTGCTGACCCTGGAGTCCGACAAGGCCTCCATGGAGATCCCGGCGCCGAAGGCTGGTGTGGTCAAGGAACTGAAGGTCAAGCTGGGCGACCGCCTGAAGGAAGGCGACGAACTGCTGGTACTGGAAGCCGAAGGTGCCGCTGCTGCGGCCCCTGAGGCACCGGCGGCCGAGCAGAAGCCTGCAGCAGAAGCAGCGGCGCCAGCGCCTGCCGCAGAAGCTGCCCCGGCCCCCGCTGCTGCACCGGCTGCGGCCAGCGTGCAGGACATCCACGTGCCGGATATCGGTTCGTCGGGCAAGGCCAAGATCATCGAGGTACTGGTGAAGGCTGGCGATACCGTCGAAGCCGACCAGTCGCTGATCACCCTGGAGTCCGACAAAGCCTCCATGGAAATCCCGTCCCCCGCCGCCGGCGTGGTGAAGGAAGTCATCGCCAAGCTGGACGATGAGGTTGGTACCGGCGACCTGATCCTCAAGCTGGAAGTGGCGGGCGCCGCGCCGGCTTCTGCTCCAGCCCCTGCGGCTGCGGCGCCGGCGAAGGCCGAGGCTGAACAGGCCCCGGCGGCAAGTGCTCCTGCGCCTGCCGCCCCTGCCGCTGCACCTGCACCTGCTGCCGCTGCGCCGGCTGCCAGCAGCAACGCCAAGGTTCATGCCGGCCCTGCCGTGCGCCAGCTGGCCCGTGAATTCGGCGTCGAGCTGGGCGCAGTGGCGGCCAGCGGCCCACACGGTCGCATCCTGAAAGAAGACGTGCAGGTTTACGTCAAGGCCATGATGCAGAAGGCCAAGGAAGCACCCGCAGCTGCCGGTGCCACCGGTGGCGCAGGCATCCCGCCGATCCCTGCCGTGGACTTCAGCAAGTTTGGTGAAGTGGAAGAGGTGGCCCTGACCCGCCTGATGCAGGTCGGTGCTGCCAACCTGCACCGCAGCTGGCTGAACGTGCCGCACGTCACCCAGTTCGATTCTGCCGACATCACCGAGCTGGAAGCCTTCCGCGTGGCGCAGAAGGCTGTGGCCGAGAAAGCAGGCGTGAAGCTGACCGTGCTGCCGTTGCTGCTCAAGGCCTGCGCCTTCCTGCTCAAGGAACTGCCAGACTTCAACAGCTCGCTGGCCCCAAGCGGCAAGGCGATCATCCGCAAGAAGTACGTCAACGTCGGTTTCGCCGTGGACACCCCGGATGGCCTGCTGGTACCGGTGATCAAGAACGTCGACCAGAAGAGCCTGCTGCAACTGGCTGCCGAAGCTGCGGCGCTGGCCGAAAAAGCCCGCACCAAGAAGCTGTCGGCTGACGAGATGCAGGGCGCCTGCTTCACCATCTCCAGCCTCGGCCACATTGGCGGCACCGGCTTCACGCCGATCGTCAACGCACCGGAAGTTGCAATCCTGGGGGTTTCGAAAGCCACCATGCAGCCGGTCTGGGATGGCAAGGCCTTCCAGCCCAAGCTGATGCTGCCGCTGTCGCTGTCCTACGATCACCGTGTGATCAATGGCGCTGCCGCCGCGCGCTTCACCAAGCGTCTGGGCGATGTGCTGGGCGACATCCGCACCCTGCTGCTGTAACGCTGCACGCTGCCCCTCCTGGCGAGGGGCAGGACTTTTTTCGAGCTGCCACGCTCGTACCTCAACCCCGTCGTTTGGCGGGGCTTTTTTTTGTCCGCCGAAAAACCCAAGGCGATCTAACTTTCCCGCTCACCCGGCCGATAACCATTACACACCCTCAAACATGGCCGCTTGCCAGCCATAGGGACATGATGCAACCTTGCCAGATTCGACGTGGTCCAACGGGCGCGTTCCCTCTTCAAGCGAGTCTTCGATGAAAAGCCAAACCGATGCCGCCAGCCGTGTGGCGGCCGAGGTCGTCACGCCGTTACCCGTGCCGTCGCGGCTGGGTATGCTGCGGTTCGAAAGGCTCAACGAGGCAAGCTGGTCGCTGCTGTACCTGGACCCGGCCTGCGAGCGCCAGTTTGGCCTGCACGCCGGCGATTTGTGCGCCCTGGTGGATGCCCCCTACGCCAGCCTGATGGAGCCTGAGGCCCGCTACCGGCTGCACGACGACATCCAACTGCAATTGGCCCAACGTGCCTATTACCGGGTGCGCTACACCCTGCATACCCCAAGCGCCTCACTGCGCATGCTGGAAGTGGGCGAAGGCTACAAGCAACACAACCGCCAGTTGCTGCGCGGCTACCTGAGCGTGCTGGACGACCACCCCGAAGACACGGGCGAGACCGCCAGTGAGCTTGAGTCGCGCAACAACCGCCTGCAACTGGCCCTGCAACTGAACCAACGCGCCCAGCAGGAACAACTGGAACACCTTGAGCGGGTGCGCAGCCAGCAGGACCTCATCCTGCGCCTGGCACGCCAGCGGTACAGCGCCGAAAACTCACTGCTTGAAGCCGCCGAATTGATCACCCGCAGTGCCTGCGAAATCTACAAGATCGACTGCGCTGGCATCTGGCACCTGGAAGACCAGCGCCTCGAACCCATCACCGCCTGGTACAGCGACGTGCAGGCCTACCGCCAGCCCGAAGCCATTGACGCCAGCCGCTTCCCCGACTACCTGGACGCCCTGCACGCCAGCCGTGCCATCGACGCCCACAATGCCGGCCACGACCCCCGCACCCGCGCCCTGTTGCAAAGCATGGGGCCCGGCAACAAGGCGATGCTCGACGCCAGTATCCGCGTCGACGGCCAGGTGGTAGGCGTGCTGTGCCTTGAGCAGACCGGGCAGACGCGCGCCTGGCAGTCAGACGAAATTGCCTTTGCCGGCGAGCTGGCCGACCAGTTCGCCCAGGTGATCACCAACCACAACCGCCGTGCCGCCACCAGCGCGCTGCACCTGTTCCAGCGAGCGGTGGAACAAAGTGCCAGTGCCTTCCTGCTGGTGAACCGCGATGGCCAGGTGGAATATGTAAACCCGAGTTTCACCGCCATTACCCAGTACAGCACCGATGAAGTCCAGGGCCACCACCTGGGGGAGTTGCCCGCGCTGGAAAACCTCAACGAACTGCTGTTCGATTCCCCTTCCAGCCTGGCCATGGGCAACAGCTGGCAGGGCGAATTCAAAAGCCGGCGCAAGAACCTGGAGCCCTACTGGGGCCAGTTGTCGATCTCCAAGGTGTACGGCGACAACCGCGAGCTGACCCACTACATCGGCATCTACGAAGACGTCACCCAGACCAAGCTGGCGCAGCAGCGCATCGAGCGTTTGGCCTACACCGACAACCTGACCAACCTGGGTAACCGCCCTGCCTTCATCCGCAGCCTGGACGAATGCTTCGCCCGCGACGTGCAAAACGCCATGTGCCTGTTGTTGGTAGACATCGACAACTTCAAGCGCATCAACGACAGCCTGGGCCACCACACCGGCGACAAGCTGCTGATCAGCCTGGCCAGGCGCCTGCGCAACAGCCTGCACGCCGGCGGCATCCTGGCGCGCTTCGCCAGTAACGAGTTTGCCGTGCTGCTCGACGACACCAGCCTGGAAGCGGGCCAGAGCGTGGCGCAGCAGTTGCTGCATACCCTCGACAAACCGATGTTCGTCGACAACCAGTTGATCAACGTCACCGCCTCGGTAGGCCTGGCCAGTGCGCCGCAGCACGGCGCCGACCCCACCAGCCTGATGAAGAACGCAGGCCTTGCCCTGCACAAGGCCAAGGCCAACGGCAAGCACCAGGTGCAGGTGTTCACCGAGGTGCTCAATGCCGAAGCCAGCTACAAACTGTTCGTCGAGAACAACCTGCGCCGCGCGCTGACCCAGAACGAGCTGGAGGTGTTCTACCAGCCCAAGCTGTGCCTGCGCAGTGGCCGGCTGCTGGGCCTGGAAGCCTTGCTGCGCTGGAACCACCCCGAGCGCGGCATGATCCGCCCGGACCAGTTCATCAGCGTGGCCGAAGAAACCGGCCTGATCATCCCCATCGGCAAATGGGTGGTGCGCCAATCCTGCCGCATGAGCAAAGCGTTGCGCGAAGCCGGCCTGGGCAACCTGCATGTGGCCATCAACCTGTCGCCCAAGCAGTTCTCCGACCCGGACCTGGTGGCCTCAATCAGCAGCATCATTCGCGAGGAGGGGCTGCCGGCGCACCTGCTGGAACTGGAACTGACCGAAGGGCTGCTGCTGGAAGCCAGCGACGACACGCACCGCCAGCTGGATGAACTGAAAGCCCTGGGCCTGACCCTGGCCATGGACGACTTTGGCACCGGCTACTCATCGCTGAGCTACCTGAAGAAGTTTCCGATCGACATCCTCAAGATCGACCGCAGCTTCATCAATGATATTCCGGACAACCAGGACGACATGGAAATCACCTCGGCGGTGGTGGCCATGGCGCACAACCTGAAGCTGAAAGTGGTGGCAGAGGGCATCGAGACGCCTGCCCAGCTGGCGTTCCTGCGCCGCCACCGCTGCGATATTGGCCAGGGATACCTGTTCGACCGGCCGATTCCAGGGCGCGAGCTTGCCGAGCGATTGAAGCGTTACCCACGCGGGCCGGTGGCCTGACAGCAGCATAAACCTCGGGCACTATAGAGCCCATGAGGGCCTCTTCGCCCACAAGCCCACCACGGATTTCGAATACTGTGGAAGGCCTGTGGGAGCGGGTTTACCCGCGAATGCCCCAGCACCTACCCAACTGAAAAAACACAGAGGAACGGCCATGGTCCTGCGTTCGGAAATCCTGGTGAACAAAAACGTCATGCCTACTGCGGAACAGGCCCTGCCTGGCCGCGAAACGCCAATGAGCCTGCCCGAATTCCACTACGTGTTCGAAGGCACCCCGCTACTCGGCCCCTTCTTCGAAGGCGCTATCGACTTCGCCATTTTCGGCCTGGGTTGCTTCTGGGGCGCCGAGCGCCGCTTCTGGCAGCGTGAAGGTGTGGTCAGCACGGTGGTTGGCTACGCTGGCGGCTTCACCCCAAACCCTACCTACGAAGAAGTCTGCTCGGGCCTGACCGGCCACACCGAAGTGGTACTGGTGGTGTTCGACAAGGACAAGGTCAGCTACCGCGAGCTGCTGGCCATGTTCTGGGAACTGCACAACCCGACCCAAGGCATGCGCCAGGGCAACGATGTCGGTACCCAGTACCGCTCGGCCATCTACTGCACCAGCCCGCAACAGCTGGAGCAGGCCAAGGCCAGCCGCGACGCCTTCCAGGCTGAACTGAGCAAGGCTGGCTTCGGCGAAATCACCACTGAAATCGACCAGGCACCGACGGTGTACTTCGCCGAGGCCTACCACCAGCAGTACCTGGCCAAGAACCCCCAGGGCTACTGCGGTATCGGCGGTACCGGCGTGTGCCTGCCGCCTAGCCTGCAGGGTAACTGAAGCATGAGCACGATGACCCTGTTTCACGCCCCCTTGTCGCCATTCGTGCGCAAGGTCATGGTGGTGTTGCACGAAACCGGCCAGCTGCAGCGTGTGCAACTGCACACGGTGAATATCAGCCCGGTGAGCGGCGATGCGCAGCTTAACCAGGGCAACCCGATCGGCAAGATCCCGGCCCTGCGCCTGGATGACGGCACCGTGCTGCATGACAGCCGGGTCATCTGCGAATACCTTGACCAGCAGCACGTGGGCCAGCCACTGCTGCCCCGTGAGGGCTCTGCCCGCTGGCGGCGCATGACGCTGGCGTCCCAGGCCGATGCAATCATGGATGCGGCGGTTTCCAGCCGCTACGAAAGCTTCTTGCGGCCTGAGGACAAGCGTTGGGGCGGGTGGCTGGAGGCTCAGGCCGAAAAAATCCGCCGCAGCCTCGCCAACCTGGAGCAGGAGCATCTGGCTGAGCTGGCATCCGGGTTCGACCTGGCAGCCATCGGCCTGGCGTGTGCACTGGGGTATCTGGACCTGCGCCAGCCCGAGTTTGGCTGGCGGGAGCGCCAGCCAGGGTTGGCAGCGTGGTATGCCGAGGTGAGCTTGCGGCCGTCCATGGTAGCGACCGCTCCAGCGGCCTGAGCGGCCTCATCGCGGGTTTACTCGCGATTGTCCCTGCCCATTTTTAAGATGCAAACCTCAACCCATTCAGCAACCCGGCTTGCCCGCCGTATACTTCTTGGCCGGGTTGACTGCAGCCTTGAACTCGCGCAGAGCCTTGGCGCCCACCAGCAGCGGGTAGTTGAAGTGGCTGCGGTCCACGAGGTTGACCTCGACCGTACGCTTCACATCGCCCAGGCAAAGCTCAAGGTCTACCACCGGCCGTTTGGTTGCCTCGGGCGCATCCCCTTCATCGTCCTCTTCGGCGCGCGCCTTGATCTTGCTGATGCGCGATACCTTGTGCTCATACACCTTGCCGTCCGCATCCTGGGTGGCGAGGCGGAAGCGCACCCACTCCTCCCCGTCACGGGTGAAGCGTTCGATATCCTTGGCCGACAACGACGCCGTGTAGGCGCCGGTGTCCATCTTGGCTTTCAGCGTTTCACCGATCTCCGGCAGTGCGATGTTTTCGTAACGTCCATACACGGTAGGCTCGGCGGCCATCACCGGTAGCGCCAACAGTGACAGCAGGGCAAACAGAGGTTTCACAGGCAAGCTTCCTTGAAAGGGGTCGGTGCTTAGACTGCACCGGCAGAAGAGGTTCGCTGTCACAAGCCTAACCAACATAATGTGAAACATTTGTCTTCATCGCAGCGCATTGGACATTTGGCGTAGGCCAACGCCCTGCTTATCATTGCCAACAGTTTTCATCCCACAACAAGAGTTTCCTTATGCGTCGCCTGCTGACCGGCATTCTCACCACCACCCTGCTGCTGCTCAACACCCTGGTGTTGATCGGCCCGCTGCTGGTATTCGCCCTGATCAAACTGGTGCTGCCGGGGCGTGGCCGCGACTACGCCTCGTGGGCAGTGATGTGGGTGGCCGAAACCTGGTCGGAAATCGACAAAGCCATCTTCGCCCTGTGCATCCCTACCCGGTGGGACATTCGCGGTGTCGAAAGCCTGCGCAAAGACACCTCGTACCTGGCGGTGAGCAACCACCAAAGCTGGGTCGATATCCCCGCATTGATCGAAAGCCTCAACCGCCGCACGCCGTTCTTCAAATTCTTCCTGAAAAAAGAGCTGATCTGGGTGCCGCTGCTGGGCCTGGCCTGGTGGGGCCTGGACTACCCCTTCATGAAGCGTTACAGCAAGGCGTTTCTGGAGAAGCACCCCGAGCTCAAGGGCAAGGACCTGGAAATCACCAAGGCCGCCTGTGAGCTGTTCCGGCGCCAACCGGTGACCGTGGTCAATTACCTGGAAGGCACCCGCTTCACCGAAGCCAAGCGGTTGGAGCAGCAGTCCCCCTATGGCCACCTGCTCAAACCCAAGGCGGGTGGCGTGGCGTTTGTGCTGGCGGCATTGGGCGAGCAGCTGGATGCCCTGCTGGACGTGACAATCGTATATCCCGGCAACAAGGCGCCGGGGTTCTGGGACCTGCTCAATGGCAGTGTCAGCCGGGTGATCATTGATATTCAGGTACGCGAACTGGCCCCCGCGCTGTGGGCGGGAGATTACGAGAACGATCCGGAGTTTCGCCAGACGATACAGGCCTGGGTGAACCGGTTGTGGGTGGAGAAGGACCTGCGGATTGAGCAATTGCGGGGCGAAATGGGCTGAACTATTCGCCGCCTGGCTTGGGCCACTTCGCGGGTAAACCCGCTCCCACAGTGCCCGCGCCGACCGTCAGACCGAAGGCTGGACTAACGGCGCCGGCGCCGTCCACAAGCTACCCAGGTTCTGCAACAACGACCCGGCAATCCCTTGCTGCCCCAGGTACTGCAGAATCAACGGCGCGAACTGCCCGATCATGCCGGTATCCATGCCCAACGCCTTGAACGCGCTGTCCAGGTCATTGCGGTTTTCGACATTGCCCAGCGCATTGCTCAGCGCCGAGCGCTGCCCAGTATGCTTACCGAGCAGTTCACCGAGACCATTAAGGCTACCCAGTGCATGTGCGCCCGCCAGCAGGTCCAGACCGGGCACCGCCTTGGTCAGCTGGCCGTATTCATCACCACTGAGGTTGTTGCGCGCCAGGCCCAGCATGGCGCCAGCGCCGCCTAGCGCTTGTTCCGGGCTGATCTTGAGTTCGCTGCCGAGGGTGTTGAGCAGGTCGGCCTGCGCTTGCGGGGCCTGTACGTTGCCTTGCTCGCCTTGCATGGCCGAAACGACGTTGGCGGCGTCGTTGAGGTTGAAGGCGAACACCGGGCTAGCGGCCAGGGTCATCAGGGTTGCCAGGGTGACTGCTTTCATCGTAACGGGCCTCGTTGACCACAATGGTCGGAAACGACGTGTTGGACTGGAAGCCCAGGGGAATGTTTCAGGCCGCGCGTCGGCTGAAACGGCATAACGAACCTCCGCTTATGGAGGCTCACTGATACTTTTGCTAGTTGAGGCTCACCGATAATCGTCAAACACTCGACGCAGCCGCTGTAACGATCAGCCTGTTCATAATGGGGACCTGTGTCATGTTGAAAGATGCCAATTACCGTATGTTCCATGCTGGCGAGCATCTTGTCACAGTGGTCCATGCACACGGCGGTACATCCTTGCTACGCGCTGGACGACTACCGCTCGCCCAATTGAGCACAGAGCAGCCGCACGCCTCGTTGCTACTGGCTTCGGATGAGAAAGCGTCGGTGCTCAAGGTCCTGCAAAACCGCCATGGGCAGCCCATCACTTATGATGTGTATGGCTATGCCTTGTCGCACAGCGAGTCGTTACTGAGGTTCGATGGCGAATTTCAGGATGCCATCACCCACTTGATGTGCATGGGCAACGGTAAACGCTGTCGTGATCCAAGGATGAGTCGGTTTCTCCAGCCGGATGAGCTGTCGCCCTTCGGCAAGGGAGGGGTGAATACCTATGGGTACGTATCGGGTGACCCGGTCAACCGCATCGATCCGTCCGGGCAGTTCTCGTGGCTGATCAAGGCTTTTCGAAGGGTTCAAAAGTTTTTCGGCAAGGGTAAAAACTCACCACCTCAACACGAAAATTTCGAGCTGGTCATTGTGAACGACCAGCAGCGTTCGCCACAACCTGGTCCGTCGCGGCTGGCTTCACAACCCGTGATGACTCAGATGCCGAATGATTCGAGGACCGCAGGTACAACGACTACAACATTGATCAGTGCACCTGACGCCGGTTCGCGCAAATTTTTACGGTATGAAACTTCCCGTGAGGGAACCTATGTTGTCTATCGAACGGGTGGAGGGATTCTTGTGCGAGCACACGACCCAACACATGAAATCACCGTCCAACCGGACGGGTACACGCTACCTGACGGGTTCACAATTCCCTATAACAGAAGCAGGGTGGTTTCAAACCCCAGTTCGGCAAGAGACAGAGTGAGATGCTCGCAGTGAGCCCAGCGTGCTACGCGGCAGAGATACGGCCAGCATGGCAGCCGAAGCCAATTGCAGTTTTGCTGAGGGCACGCAAGGGTGGCGCTGTACGCGGGGCGCTAGCCTCCAAGTGACCAACGGGGCAGGTAGGGAGCTACCCGATGACAGACCTGATAATTCTGTCAGTTGCGTCCTCTAAGCAAGCCATGGACACTTTTCCTGTGACCTACCGAGACAACGGGAGCTGCCGATGAACACGCATACACCTACAGCGCTGTATTATTTTCAAGGCGGGCCGTCAGTTAGCGTTGAACACGGCAAGTCAGCGAACTCCGTTTTCCATAACGAAAACACGCCGCTTGCAGAGTTCCGATAAAACGCGTCTTTCTATAACACACCGCTTGCGATCAATGCCGCGAACTCGAGCCAGCAGCCAGTTCGAAAGCGAAGCGTAATAGAGCGAATTTCACGAGGCACTAAAGATGAATAACAAGCCAACGATGTATTTTTACCAGAATAAAAAAATAACCACCATCAAATCAGATAATCACGCTAGCTCCGTCCTTCGAAGCAATGAAGCAATTTTAGCTGAACGCCCCATGCAAACGCCGAATGCCACCCGTCTTTATGCAACTAGCGAGTCGGGATCGGTACTGAGATCTTCGCTTTCCGACTCAGCAGCACATAACTATTCCGCCTATGGCCATGGCGCAATGCTGAACAGCTCCATGTTTGCATTTAATGGGGAAATGTGGCAGCAGCCTTCAGCAAAATACCTCCTCGGGGACGGATACAGACTTTACAGCCCCGCGATCATGCGTTTTCTGTCGCCAGACATTCTCAGCCCCTTCCGTGAGGGCGGCATCAATCCCTTCAATTATTGTGGGGGTGACCCAATCAACTATACGGATCCATCAGGCGCTTTTCGCATATTTTTCAAAACCCGAGGCCGCCCGCGAGTTCCCAAGGCACTTAAAAAACTCCCGCCTCCAGAGCACGAGCCATCATCTCCAAACCCTCCACTTTACAATTCGATAGACGATGAATTGCCCCCTCCTTCTTACATTAGCACGATTACAAGCTCCCAGAGTGAACTAGCGACTGTCCTACCAGAGCCGAAAAAACAGCTGGGAAAATTTTCAAAACGGATCGGTCACTTCGACCAATACCTTGAACGACAAGAAATAAAACTCGAAAAAGCTGAAAAATACCACTTCAATATTTTACAGAGACAAGGACGTTACCCAGCGAACGACAGGATCCAACAAACCCTCAGCTATCTGGAGCGAAGAGCCGAATACGATATCAATTATTACAACAATAAAATAACGAAATTTACAATAGATAGAGATCACATCGTGTTTTGGGTGGAAAAGATTCGCACCGCCCGTTAGATAGCGCTCACCCTGCAGCGATGTATGAACAGACTGCAGTATAAGGACCCCTCAACCAGCCAAGGGGTCCTTATTCAACGCCTCACGCAGCACTAAACGTCCTGTGCGGGTCAATCACAAACTTCTTCGGCACGCCCGCGTCGAATTCGCCATACCCTTCCGGCGCCTGATCCAAGCTGATCACCTGCACCCCAACGATCTCAGCGATATTGATGCGGTCCCACATGATCGCCTGCATCAGCTGGCGGTTGTACTTCATGGTTGGGGTCTGACCGGTATGGAAGCTGTGCGACTTGGCCCAGCCCAAGCCGAAGCGGATGCTCAGTGCGCCGATCTTGGCGGCGGCATCCACCGCACCCGGGTCTTCAGTCACGTACAGGCCGGGGATACCGATTTGGCCGGCAACACGGGTGACCTGCATCAGCGAGTTGAGCACCGTGGCCGGGGCCTCATGCTTGGCGCCTTCATGGCCATGGCCGCGGGCTTCGAAGCCAACGGCATCGACAGCGCAATCCACTTCTGGCTCGCCGAGGATGTCGACGATCTGTTCGTGCAGCGGGGTGTCCTTGGACAGGTCGACCACTTCGAAGCCCTGGGACTTGGCGTGGGCCAGGCGAGCCGGGTTAAGGTCGCCGACGATGACGCAGGCAGCGCCCAGCAGGCGGGCCGAAGCAGCGGCAGCCAGGCCGACCGGGCCAGCGCCCGCGACGTAAACGGTGCTGCCAGGGCCAACGCCCGCAGTCACGGCACCGTGGTAGCCGGTTGGCAGGATGTCGGACAGGCAGGTCAGGTCACGGATTTTCTCCATGGCCTTGTCGCGCTCAGGCAGTTTCAGCAGGTTGAAGTCGGCGTATGGCACCAGCACGTACTCGGCCTGGCCGCCGGTCCAGTCGCCCATGTCTACATAGCCATAGGCACCACCGGCACGGGCCGGGTTGACAGTGAGGCAGACACCCGTGTGCATTTCTTTGCAGGAGCGGCAACGGCCGCAGGCCACGTTGAACGGTACCGATACCAGGTCACCGATCTGCATGCGCTCGACGTCGCTGCCCTTCTCGACGATTTCACCGGTGATTTCGTGCCCCAGCACCAGGCCGACCTGGGCAGTGGTGCGGCCGCGGACCATGTGCTGGTCAGAGCCGCAGATGTTGGTGGAAACCACCTTGAGGATCACGCCGTGCTCGATTTTCTTGCCGCGCGGATCTTGCATCTTGGGGTAGTCGATCTTTTGTACTTCGACCTTGCCAGCGCCGAGATACACCACTCCACGGTTACCAGACATGCTCTTACCTCGCTTGATTTGTACTTATGCAGCGGTGGTTGAACGCGCCGCCATCCATGGGCGGCATGTGTTACTGGAATGAAGGGAATTGTGGGCTTGATGGGAGGCTGTGCGGTGACTGGAAACGACAGGGAGATGCCTTTTAACGGCAGGCCGGGTTTGCGACCTCCTAGCATTGCCAGTAGGAAAATCGGGGTGGGTATTCAGAATGGACCTGTGGCAACCCATTCTTCCATTGCATAGGGACATGAAGCATGACGACAGCAAACCATTCGCTTTTTTTCTATCAGGCCAACAGCCTGATCGCGGTGAAACAAGGCAGCGACCATCGCGCAGTTTTTCGCTCCTCAGGCGTGCCTTTAGCAGAGCAACGCTCAGGCCCGCTGGAAACGAGCCTGCTCGCGGTAGAGGGTTAAGGTACAGTCATGCAGGCCGTATGTGCTGGCCTGAGCGAACCGTACACATACTCAGCTTACGGCCACAACCCGGGGCTGCCTTCCCCCATGACGTTGCGGGGATTCAACGGCGAAGCATTGGTTGCATTGCACGCTGACTACGCACTTGGCCAAGGCCATCGCTCGTTCAGCCCGGCGAGAATGCGCTTCAACGCGCCCGATAGCTTGAGCCCTTTCGGGGCGGGTGGCCTGAATGCTTATTGCTACTGCGAAGGGGACCCGGTCAATTACCTGGATCCAACCGGGAAAATGCCGCGCCGGATGCTGGCGAATGGCAAGAAAGTCCTGCGCAGGACCGATCGTCCCGGTCTCACAAGAACGCAGTCGCTCCCAAATGATGCGTTCCCCGGTGCTACAGCCTCACGCAAACTACACGGCCAAGTAAGTGCAAGCTCTGAAAGGGTGTCAGCGTCTGCAGACAACCTGGCCCAACCCGCAAGCACTTCGCACAAAAGCCTGGTAGGAAAAGCTGCGGAACAGCAACAGCCCGACACCGTTTCGAGGCTGTCGCTAAGCACCGCGTCTTCGAATTCGAGCACCACTGGAAGCGAGTCAAACCTGGCCCCCCAAGACCTTGAACTTTCATTCCATATACGAGGTCTGGCCGACCATTCTTAAAAATGGAAAGGTCACTGGCTTATATTATAAGTCTGTCCATGACTTGCGGAATGGGTGATAGCGAAGGGCCTGCAGTAGCCGACTCTGGATGAGCGCAGTGCTGCTGAAAGTAACCCCCTGGCATTTCTGACAGTTACCGTCCTGTAGGTTTCATTCTAGGATTGATCAAAACTCTCTACTGGACGGTACCTAATGATGATCGCGCAACCCTGCTTGCTATTCTATAACCGTGCCCAGCTATCGATGATAAAAAGTTCTGCTGCGACCACGCGTCTTTTTTGCGCTGGGTTTGAGCTTCTCGCAGAACAAAACAGCCAAGGTAGACTTTTATTCTGCGCACGGGACGCGGCTGGCTCACCGCTTCTCACAGTAGATCGGGAAAGGCAGACCACTCACCAGACCTTCACTGCCTATGGACACGACCGAGGCGAAAAAGCCAGAACTTCGGCCACGGGCTTTAACGGCGAGCTTCTCGATACCGTGCTGGAGGGTTATTTGTTGGGGAATGGTCACAGGGTATATAGCCCCGGCATGATGCGTTTTTACAGTGCAGATTCGCTCAGTCCTTTCAACGCCGGTGGGCCCAATGCCTATGCCTATTGCGGTGATGACCCCATTGGCAAGATTGACCCCAGTGGTCGGGCGCCGCTTATGCTCAGGCCTTTTGTAAAGGGGTACCGTTGGTTATCAAAAAGACTCAATGGCACTCAGCGAGCCCGTCATGAGGAGATTTCGATGCCCGTCTACGGTCCACCTAACCTCTCCCCTCGTTCACGGCGTGCGGCTGAAGCAGCTAGTGTGGCTCGAGCGGCTCGAATGGATCGCGAGGGTGAACGAGCACAGCTATGGGTCGAATTAGAAGGGCCGCGACGGAGCGTCTCGAGTGACGTCGATATCGATATGGGTGAGAGACCGCATCTTGCGAACGCACGGTTCCAGGCCAAAAGAGTTCTGACGGACCAGATGAGATACTTAGAGAAACGTAAAGCCTTTGCCAAAAGTGAAATAGATCTTGCCGCAAAGGACCCATCCCGCCCTGGCCTGATGACTTACCGTGAGGCAATGGACATCATAATAGACAGTAGGATTGAGCAACTTCAAATAAAGTCTGTGTACGCCTCCATCTTCGACGGAGTCTCCAGCATTCGAAGTGCCTCTTGAGACTGTGCCCTTGTCACAGCACCACTGTCCGATTGGCATTCAAAAACACCCGCTTTTCAATGTGATACCCCACCGCCCGCGCCAGCGTCAGGCATTCGATGTCACGCCCCTTGGCGATCAGGTCTTCGGGGTAATGGCTGTGGTCCACCACTTCGACGCCCTGGGCGATGATCGGCCCTTCATCCAGGTCGTTGTTGATGTAGTGGGCGGTGGCACCGACCATCTTCACACCCTTGTTGTAGGCCTGGTGATAAGGCTTGGCGCCTTTGAACCCAGGCAACAGCGAGTGGTGGATGTTGATTGCCCAGCCATCCAGGCGCCGGCACAACTCGGGCGACAGCACTTGCATGTAACGGGCAAGAATCACCAGCTCGGCACCCGTGTCCTCGATCACCTGCAGCACCTTGCGTTCTTGCCCGGGCTTGTCATTGGGGTCGAGGGCAAAGTGGTAGTAAGGGATCTTGTGCCAGTGGGCCAATGGCTCCAGGTCGGGGTGGTTGGACACCACCGCCACCACGTCCATGGCCAGCTGGCCAATGCGCTGACGATACAGCAGGTCATTCAGGCAGTGGTCGGCCTTGGACACCATGATCACCACCTTGGGGCGGTGGTTGGGCGCGGTCAGCTCGAAGGCCATGCCAAAAGCCTGGCTGCGTTCGGCCAGGCCTGCACGCAGGCCGTGTTCGTCAAAACCGTCAGGTACGCGAAACTCCACGCGGATGAAGAACCGCCCTGACAACCGGTCGTCGAAGGAGTGGTGCTCCGTGACGTAGCAGCGTTGCTCGAAGAGATAACGCGTCACCACGTCGACGGTACCGAGCATGCTCGGGCAGTCGGCGGTAAGAATCCAGGTATCCGGTGCCCGACTCATGGTGTTTCTCCTTAGGCCTCGATGGCCAGACCGTACTCAGCCGATGCGTCCTGCAGCCACAACCACCAGTAGTCCGAGAAGCTGCGGCGGATTACCAGTTCCCAGGTGTCTTCGGCCGTACGGCGGATCACCAGTTGCGACTTGGCGAACACGGTGCCCACAGCCTTGCCGACCGGGAAGTTGTTCGGGTGTACATCGTAGCTGGTGGACTTCATCAGCACTTCGCGCACGTTCGGGCCGCGCAGCTCCAGCAGGCTCTGCCCACCGCTGACGTTGACCACCTGGATGTGCTGGCCTTCAAGGGCAGCACGCAGCTTTTGCTCCACCGCCAGTTCCTGGCCGCCGGGTACGATCAGCAGCCACTCATCCGGCCCCACCCACTGCAGCGACATGTCGTTGCTGGCGACCACGGTCAGCGCGACCGGCAGCTCGAGGCCCAGGGCCTTGTGCACACCAGCGGCGAATTCCGGGTTATGGCCGTCACCCCGCAGGGTGAGGTGGCCGAGGAACTTGCGTTCACGCAGGATCACGCCTGCATTGTTGCGGCCCTTGCCCACCAGGCTGGCCAGGTCGGCATGGTGCAGCGGCGACTGGGCCTTGGCCTCGGCGCCGGGGTTTTGCTGGAAGACGTTGATAGCGCTCATTTCTTACCTGCCTTGAATTCTGTAGGTCGCGTACGGTGCCATGGCGGGTGGTGCATCCTGTAGGAGTGGATTTACCCGCTCCTACAGGGACCTCATTACCCGCCCGGCACCGTTTGCCATCCGGGGACTTAGACGTTCTGCCGCTCACCCTTCGGATCGAAGAACACCGAAGACACGATTTCCGCCTCGATCACGCTGCCGTCAGCCTGTGGCGAGTAAACGCGCTCGCCCATGCGCTTGAGGCCGCCCTTGACCACGCCCATGGCAAACGAATAGCCCAGGGAGTTGGCGGCGTAGCTGGAGGTCACGTGGCCGACCATGTCCATCGGAATGGCTTGCTTGGGGTCGAACACCAGTTGCGCGCCTTCAGGCAGCCACTTGGTGGGGTCGATCGGCTTCAGGCCTACCAGTTGCTTGCGGTTCTCGCGCACGCAGTCTTCACGGTTCATGCCACGCAGGCCGATCCACGAGAACGGCTTGTTGCGGCCCACGCACCAGCTCATGTTCAGGTCGTCCGGGTTCATCGAACCATCGGTATCCTGGCCCACGATGATGAAGCCCTTCTCGGCGCGCAGCACGTGCATGGTTTCGGTGCCGTACGGGGTCAGGTTGTACTTCTTGCCAGCCTCGATGATCTGCTCGAGTACGCCCATGGCGTAGTTGGCCTGTACGTTGACCTCGTAGGAAAGCTCTCCGGTGAACGAAATACGGAACACCCGCGCCGGTACCCCACCCACGTTGCCTTCCTTCCAGGTCATGAACGGGAAGGCTTCCTTGTCCATGTCGATGTCGGTGAGTTCGCTCAACAGCTTGCGGCTGTTGGGGCCGGACAAGGTCATGGTGGCCCAGTGGTCGGTGACCGAGGTGAAGTACACCTTCAGCTCAGGCCATTCGGTCTGGTGGTACAGCTCCATCCACTGCAGCACACGTGCAGCGCCGCCGGTGGTGGTGGTCATGATGAAATGGTTGTCGCCAACGCAGGCGGTTACGCCGTCGTCGAACACCATGCCATCTTCCTTGCACATCAGGCCGTAGCGGGCCTTGCCCACATCGAGCTTGGTCCAGGCGTTGGTATAGATGCGGTTGAGGAACTCACGGGCATCCGGCCCCTGGATGTCGATCTTGCCCAGGGTCGAGGCGTCCAGCAAACCGACGCTGTCACGCACGGCCTTGCACTCACGGGCAACGGCGGCATGAATATCTTCGCCGGCCTTGGGGAAGTACCACGGGCGTTTCCACTGGCCGACGTCCTCGAACTCGGCACCGTTCTTCACGTGCCAGGCATGCAGGGCAGTGAAGCGTACGGGTTCGAACAGGTGGCCACAGTGCCGGCCCGCTACCGCACCGAAGGTAACCGGCGTGTAGTTGGGGCGGAACATGGTGGTGCCCATTTCCGGGATGGTGATGCCCATCGAACGGGCAGCGATGGCCAGGCCGTTGATGTTGCCCAGTTTGCCCTGGTCGGTACCGAAGCCCAGTGCGGTGTAGCGCTTGACGTGCTCGACCGACTCGAAGCCCTCGCGGGTGGCCAGCTCGATGGCCGCGGCAGTGACGTCGTTCTGCTGGTCGACGAACTGCTTGGGTGCACGGGCAGTGCCCTTGTCGTGCGGCACCTGGAACAGCGCCACAGTGGCGTCTTCCTTGCGCGACACGGTTTTTGGCAGGGTGCCGACGGTGGCCTTGAAACCGGCTTCGGTGGCTGCGCGCACGCCGCCCTCAAAGCCATCGGCAATGGCGTCGCCCAGCGGGTACACACCGTTGATGCCGCCCACGCATTCACGTTTCTGCGGGGCCTTGCCCGGCACGAAGCCCAGAATGTCGTCACGCCACACAGGGCGACCGCCCAGGTGCGAAGCCAGGTGAACCACCGGGCTGTAGCCGCCGGATGTGGCGATCAGGTCGCACTCGAGGGTTTCGCCTGGGCTGGTGACCTTGTGTGCCTGCACATCGATGGCTGCCACGCGGGCACCCGTCACATGCTTGCTGCCCTTGGCCTCGATCACGGCGCTGGAGGTGAGAATGCGGATACCCTTGGCACGTGCTTCTTCCACCAGCGAGCCACGCGGGTTGTGGCGCGCATCGGCGATGGCCACTACCTGCAGGCCGGCGTCGTGCCAGTCCAGCGCGGTACGGTAAGCGTGGTCGTTGTTGGTCGACAGCACCAGCTTGCGGCCCGGTGCCACGCCGTAGCGACGCACGTAGGTAGACACGGCACCGGCCAGCATGTTGCCCGGCACGTCGTTGTTGCCGTAGACCAGCGGGCGCTCGTGGGCACCGGTTGCCAGTACTACACGCTTGGCGCGTACGCGGTGCACACGGTGGCGTACCTGGCCGATCGGCGCACGGTCACCCAGGTGGTCGGTGAGGCGCTCGTGAATGGTCAGGAAGTTATGGTCGTGGTAGCCGTTGACCGTGGCGCGTGGCAGCAGGGTCACTTCCGGCAGGCCTTCGAGCTCTTTCACCACCGCACTGACCCACTCGGCAGCCGGTTTGCCGTCGAGGGTTTCACGGGTGTCGAGCAGGCTGCCGCCGAACTCTTCCTGTTCGTCAGCCAGGATCACCCGGGCACCGCTGCGCGCAGCGGCCAGGGCAGCGGCCAGGCCAGCAGGGCCGGCACCCACGATCAGCACGTCGCAGTGCTGGTTCATGTAGTCGTAGCTGTCCGGGTCGTTCTGCAGCGGTGCACGGCCCAGGCCGGCAGCCTTGCGGATGTACTTCTCGTAGGTCATCCAGAACGACTTGGGGTACATGAAGGTTTTGTAGTAGAACCCCGGCGGCATCATGCTGCCGCCTACCTTGCCAAGGATGCCCATGACGTCGTTGTTGACGTTCGGCCAGCCGTTGGTGCTGGTGGCAACCAGGCCCGAATACAGGGCCTGCTGGGTAGCACGCACGTTTGGGATCTGGGTGGCTTCGCTGGAGCCGATCTGCAGGATGGCGTTCGGCTCTTCGGTACCTGCCGCGATGATGCCGCGGGGGCGCGAGTACTTGAAGCTGCGGCCCACGATGTCAACGCCGTTGGCCAGCAGTGCGGCCGCCAGGCTGTCGCCGGCATAGCCCTGGTAGGTCTTGCCGTTGAAGGTGAAGTTCAACACCTTGCTGCGGTCGATGCGGCCGCCGCTGGCGAGGCGATAGGTCTGGCTCATACGTTGACTCCCCGTTCGTTTACAGCAGCCGAGCGCTCAGGCGTGTGTTCACGGGCGCTGACCTGCGGCTTCTCGCCAATCTTGTAGGTTTCCAGAATCTCGTAGGTCTCGGTGTTGCGGGTGACGTTGAAGTACTGACGGCAGCCGGCAACGTGGTCCCACAGCTCGTGGTGGATACCGCGCGGGTTGTCACGGTAGAACATGTACGTGCCCCACTCCTCGTCGGAGCAGGCGCTGGGGTCCAGCGGGCGGGCGATGTGCGCCTGGCCAGAGGCGTGGAACTCTTCTTCGGAGCGCAGCTCGCCGCAGTGGGGACAGAAAATATGCAACATGACGGTGTCTCCGGTTAGTGGGCGACGGCGGCGGCGCCGTGTTCGTCGATCAGTGCGCCGTTGTAGAAACGGTCCATGGAGAACGGCGCTGCCAGTGGGTGCATTTCGCCCTTGGCCAGGCTCGCAGCGAAGACGTTGCCCGAACCCGGGGTCGCCTTGAAGCCGCCAGTACCCCAACCGCAGTTGAAGAACATGTTCTTGACCGGGGTTTTGGTGATGATCGGGCAGGCGTCCGGCGAGGTGTCGACGATACCGCCCCACTGGCGGTTCATGCGCACGCGGGACAGGTTGGGGAACATCTCGACGATGGCCTGCAGGGTGTGCTCGATCACCGGGTACGAACCGCGCTGGCCGTAGCCGACCCAGCTGTCGATACCGGCACCGATCACCAGGTCGCCCTTGTCGGACTGGCTGATGTAGCCGTGTACGGCGTTGGACATGATCACGCTGTCGATGATCGGCTTGATCGGCTCGGATACCAGGGCTTGCAGCGGGTGCGATTCCAGCGGCAGGCGGAAACCGGCCAGCTTGGCCATGTGCCCGGAGTTACCGGCGGTGACCACACCGACGCGCTTGGCACCGATGAAGCCTTTGTTGGTTTCAACGCCAATGACCGCGCCGTTTTCCTTGCGGAAACCTGTCACTTCGGTCTGCTGGATCAGGTCCACGCCCAGGGCGTCTGCTGCGCGGGCGAAGCCCCAGGCCACGGCATCGTGACGGGCCACGCCGCCACGGCGCTGCACGGTGGCACCCAAAATCGGGTAGCGGGTGTTCTTGGAGCAGTCCAGGTACGGGATCTCGGCCGCCACCTGGGCGGTGTTCAGCAGTTCGCCGTCCACGCCGTTCAGGCGGTTGGCACTGACGCGGCGCTCGGAGTCACGCATGTCCTGCAGGGTGTGGCACAGGTTGTACACGCCGCGCTGGGAGAACATGACGTTGTAGTTGAGGTCCTGGGACAGGCCCTCCCACAGCTTCATGGCGTGTTCGTACAGGTGCGCCGACTCGTCCCACAGGTAGTTGGAACGCACGATGGTGGTGTTACGGGCGGTGTTGCCGCCGCCCAGGTAACCTTTTTCGATCACCGCCACGTTGGTGATGCCGTGCTCCTTGGCCAGGTAGTAGGCCGTGGCCAGGCCATGGCCGCCACCGCCAACGATGACCACGTCGTACACCTTTTTCGGCGTGGGCGTGCGCCACATGCGCTGCCAGTTCTCGTGGTGGCTGAGGGAGTGCTTGAGAAGGCCGAAGCCCGAGTAACGTTGCATGGTGTGGGACTCCACTCAGCGGTAAACAGGGAAATCTGCGCACAGGGCCGCGACGTTCTTCGCCACATCGGCTTCCACGTCAGCGTCACCGAGGTTATCGAGGATGTCGCAGATCCAGCCGGCCAGGGCCACGCACTGGGCCACCTTGAAGCCACGGGTAGTCACGGCCGGGGTACCGATACGCAGGCCCGAGGTCACGAACGGCGACTGCGGGTCGTTCGGCACGGCGTTCTTGTTGACGGTGATGTGCGCGCGGCCCAGGGCAGCGTCGGCGTCTTTGCCGGTGAGGCCCTGGCGAATCAGGCTGACCAGGAACAGGTGGTTGTCGGTACCGCCAGACACCACGTCGTAGCCACGGTCGACGAACACCTGGGCCATGGCCTGGGCGTTTTCGATGACTTGCTTCTGGTAGCTCTTGAACTCAGGCTCCAGCGCTTCCTTGAAGCACACGGCCTTGCCGGCGATCACGTGCATCAGCGGGCCGCCCTGGGCGCCCGGGAATACGGCGGCGTTGAGCTTTTTCTCGATTTCTTCGTTCGACTTGGCCAGGATCAGGCCGCCACGTGGGCCGCGCAGGGTCTTGTGGGTGGTGGTGGTGACCACATCGGCGAACGGGATCGGGTTCGGGTACAGGCCAGCGGCTACCAGGCCGGCAACGTGGGCCATGTCCACGAACAGCAGCGCACCGACTTTGTCGGCAATGGCGCGGAAGCGTGGGAAGTCAAGGGTCTTGGAGTAGGCCGAGAAGCCGGCAACGATCATTTTCGGCTTGTGCTCGACCGCCAGGCGCTCGACCTCGTCGTAGTCGATCAGGCCGGTGTTGGTGTCGATGCCATACTGCACCGCGTTGTACAGCTTGCCAGACGACGACACTTTGGCACCGTGGGTCAGGTGGCCACCGTGGGCCAGGCTCATGCCCAGGATGGTGTCGCCCGGCTGCAGCAGTGCCAGGTACACGGCGCTGTTGGCGGAGGAGCCAGAGTGCGGCTGGACGTTGGCGTAATCGGCACCGAACAGCTGCTTGGCGCGCTCGATGGCCAGCGCCTCGACTTTGTCGACGTGCTCGCAGCCGCCGTAGTAGCGCTTGCCCGGGTAGCCTTCGGCGTATTTGTTGGTCAGGCCGCTGCCTTGGGCCTGCATCACGCGCTTGGAGGTGTAGTTCTCCGAGGCGATCAGCTCGATGTGATCTTCCTGCCGCTGTTCTTCGGCATTCATCGCCGCCAGCAGTGCATCGTCGTAACCCTGGATCTGGTCTTGCTTGCTGAACATCTTGTCTCTCCCGGCAGCGATCATTTTTTGTTCGGAGGGTTCAACGACCCTTTGCGGCGATGGTATGACTGGCGGGGGCGTGTCAGATGCCTGCGCACGCCTTGCAATGGCGCGTTTACGACATTCGTTTTTTTGCGGGTGCTGTCGGGCTCTTCGCGGGTAAATCGGATCGCCGCACCGCCGCTCCCACTGGTACAGCAGAGCTCTGGAAGGTTGTACTGGCCCTGTGGGAGCGGGTTTACCCGCGAAGAGGCCAGCCCAGACAACCAGATACTCGACAATGCACAGCTTGTATAGGCAACTGCCAAAACGATGGTTTAGAGTGCTGCTCTGCGTCGTTCAAAGGACAGTGCCATGACAGACAAGAGCCAACAATTTGCCAGCGACAACTACTCCGGCATTTGCCCCGAAGCCTGGGCCGCCATGGAGCAGGCCAACCATGGCCACGACCGCGCTTACGGCGACGACCAGTGGACCGAACGTGCCGCCGAGCACTTTCGCAAGCTGTTCGAAACCGACTGCGAAGTGTTCTTCGCCTTCAACGGCACTGCCGCCAACTCGCTGGCCCTGGCCTCGCTGTGCCAGAGCTACCACAGCGTGATCTGCTCCGAGACTGCCCACGTCGAAACCGACGAGTGCGGTGCACCCGAGTTCTTCTCCAACGGCTCAAAACTGCTGACCGCGCCCAGTGTGAACGGCAAGCTGACCCCACAGTCGATCCGCGAAGTGGCCCTCAAGCGCCAGGACATCCACTACCCCAAGCCGCGAGTGGTTACGCTCACCCAGGCCACTGAAGTGGGCACCGTCTACCGGCCGGACGAGCTGAAGGCCATCAGCACCACCTGCAAGGAGCTGGGCCTCAACCTGCACATGGACGGTGCGCGCTTCAGCAATGCCTGCGCGTTTCTGGGGTGCAGCCCGGCAGAAATCACCTGGAAAGCCGGCGTCGATGTGTTGTGCTTTGGCGGTACCAAGAATGGCATGGCAGTTGGCGAGGCCATCCTGTTCTTCAATCGCCAACTGGCCGAAGACTTCGACTACCGCTGCAAGCAGGCCGGGCAACTGGCGTCGAAAATGCGCTTCCTCTCCGCGCCCTGGGTCGGCCTGCTGGAAGGCGGCGCCTGGCTGCGCTACAGCGCCCATGCCAACCGCTGCGCGCAGTTGCTGGCGTCATTGGTGAGCGATTTGCCAGGTGTGCAGCTGATGTTCCCGGTAGAGGCCAATGGCGTGTTCCTGCAAATGCCCGAACCTGCCCTCGAAGCATTGCGCAACAAGGGCTGGCGGTTCTACACCTTCATCGGCAGCGGCGGCGCACGCTTCATGTGCTCGTGGGATACCGAAGAAGCACGGGTGCGGGAGCTGGCGGCGGATATCAGGGCGATACTCACCCACTGACAGCCCGCGAACGCATCAGTGATTACGTGGTGGCATTCGCGGGCTAACCGCGCCGAGCAATGAGCACCTCAATGCTCGGCGATAGTCCGGGCGATGGCGTCTACCGTGGCGTCGATCTGAGCCTGGGTACGGGCAAGTGTCTGCTGGTGTTCGTTCTGCAGTTCAACCTGTTTGGAACACAGGTTGAGCGCCGCCAGCACCAGCAATTTGTCACCGATCAGCGTGGGGTACTGGCGCTTGGTCTGGGCCAATGCGGTGTTGAGCATCTGTACCGCCTGGGCGAGGGTCGCCTCCTGGCCTTCAGGCGCCTTGATCGAATAGTCGTTGCCCAGGATCGACACAACATTGATCGGTTGCGCTTGCAGCGTCATGCGCCCACTGCACCCGCGTTGGCACGCTCCAGCAGGGCCTGCAGGCGGGCTGCAGTGCTGCCGTTCTGTTCTTCCTGCTCCATCAGCGACAGCTGCAGGGTTTCGTTCTCTTCCTTTGCCTTGGCCAGTTCCTGGCCCAGGGTGGTGTTCTGCTCGGTGAGTTGAGCGTTCTTTTGCATCAGGTCGCTGACCAGCTGCTCGATTTGATTGAGGGAGGCTTCAAGCATGGGTCTATCTCAGGTTGTTGCGAGGGGCGCACACGATAAAGAAAAGTGCCGCCCATCGCCATTAAATATCGGATTCACAAGGTTTCCGCCCCGCAGATTGACAGGGTATCCACCTGCTTGTTCCGACCTGAGTCAACCACCGGTCAGTCAGGCTGCACGAACACACCCACAGCCTGGCCCTCAATAATCGATGCGCACATCCCCTTTCGGCACGCTGCAGCACGACAGGATGTACCCCTCGGCTTCATCTTCCTCGGTGATACCACCGTTGTGCTCCATTTCCACTTCGCCGCCCAGCTTGAGCACCTTGCAGGTACCGCAAATGCCCATGCCGCAAGCTTTCGGGATCATCAGGCCGACCTTGGCCGCTGCAGCGTGCACGGTTTCGCCGGGGGCGATGCGGATGCTCTTCTCGCTGCCGATGAACTCCACCAGGTTGAGGTCGGCAGCGTCCACTTCTGGCGCGTCGGCCGCCGCTTCGGCGTGCTCCACGGCATCGGCCTTGGCCTCGGCCGGGGTCGCCCCGAAGGACTCCTCATGGTAGTTGTCCATGTCGAAGCCCACCGCCTCGAGCATGCGCTTGACCGCCGTCATGTACGGGGTGGGGCCGCAGCAGAACACCACGCGCTCCATGTAGTCGGGGGCAATCAACTCCATCAGGCGTTGGTTCAGGTAGCCACGGTAACCCGCCCAGGGCTCGCCCAAACCGTGTTTCTCGCAAATGATGTGCAGGCTGAAGTTGGGCACGCGCGAGGCCATCTGCTCCAGCTCGCGGTGGTAGATGATGTCTTTCGGTGAGCGGGCGCTGTGCACGAACACCATGTCCACATTGGCGTTGGTGTCATAGAACCAGCGGGCCATGGACATCACCGGGGTGATGCCGACGCCACCGGACAGGTACAGCACCTTGGCTGCCGTGAAGTCGATGGCGTTGAACAGGCCGACCGGGCCGTGCACCGGCAGCTCGGCGCCTTCGTGCATGGTGTCGTGCAGGAAGTTGGACACCAGGCCACCCGGCACGCGCTTTACCGTGATGGAAAAACTGTACGGCACTGACGGCGAACTGGAGATGGTGTAGGAACGCATCACCGGCTTGCCTTCGATTTCCAGCTCCAGGGTCACGAACTGCCCGGGTTTGAAGAAGAACATGATCGGCTGGTCTGCCATGAAGCAGAAGGTGCGCACGTCCCAGGTCTCCTGGATGACCTTGACGCAGCGCACGATGTGGCGGCCGTTGGCCCAGGTCTGGGTAGTGACCGGATTGAGAAAGGTATCGGACATGTTCATCTCCAGCAGCCGACTATTGGCCTTTTTATGGCTTGGATGATGCGCAAGCTTGAAGCCATGAACATTCCTGCCAGCGACATCGGCGTACTTATCGCGACCAGCCCCGCACCGCAAGGGCTGCGGCGTCGTAATTCAATTCGGCCATGTCGCCCATGGATACGGTTCACGCCGCCTTCGGACGCACACTCCACCGCAAAACAACACGCTGTTCATGGTTAACAGCCTTGCGGCACCACAACAACGATTAGCCACCTTTTGCCGGCCGCAAACGGCCCCGAGGAATACACGATGGACGTCACCGCAACCCTGAGCCTGGGCGATCCACTGGAACCTGCACGCAAGGCCACCGCCGAGATGCTGCAGACCCGCGAGCGCACCTACTCGCTGCCCCAGCCTTTCTACACCGACGAGCGTCTGTTCCAGATCGACATGCAGGAGATCTTCCACAAAGAGTGGCTGATCGCTGGCATGACCTGCGAGATCCCGGCCAAGGGTAACTACCTCACCCTGCAGATCGGCAAGAACCCGATCATCGTGGTGCGGGGTACCGAGGGCAAGGTGCATGCCTTCCACAACGTTTGCCGCCACCGCGGCTCGCGCCTGTGCGTCAGCGAAAAGGGCAAGGTGGCGAAACTGGTATGCCCATACCACCAGTGGACCTACGAGCTCGACGGCCGCCTGCTGTTCGCCGGCACCGAGATGGGCGCCGACTTCGACATGAAGCAGTACGGCCTCAAGCCGGTCAATGTGAAAGTGGCTGGCGGCTACATCTTCATCAGCCTGGCGGAAAACCCGCCAGCCATCGACGAGTTCCTGGCCACGCTGGACCACTACATGGAACCGTACGACATGGAAAACACCAAGGTGGCGGTGCAAACCACCTTGATGGAAAAAGCCAACTGGAAGCTGGTGCTGGAAAACAACCGTGAGTGCTACCACTGCAACGGTTCGCACCCAGAACTGCTGCAAACCCTGCTGGAATGGGACGACACCAACGACCCACGCGCCAGCCAGGAATTCAAGGACCACGTGGCAGCCTCTGCCGCCGCCTGGGAAGCCGAGAAAATCCCGTACCTGCACAAGAGCCATGGCCTGCGTAACCGTATCGTGCGCATGCCGCTGCTCAAGGGCACCGTGTCGATGACCATGGATGGCAAGCAGGCCTGCCAGAAACTGATGGGCCGCATCAAGAACCCAGACCTGGGCTCGATGCGCATCCTGCACCTGCCCCACTCCTGGAACCACTGCATGGGCGACCACATGATCGTGTTCACCGTGTGGCCGATCAGCGCCCAGGAAACCATGGTCACCACCAAGTGGCTGGTGCACAAGGATGCCGTAGAAGGTGTGGACTACAACCCAGAGAACATGCGCAAGGTGTGGGACGCCACCAACGACCAGGACCGCCGCCTGGCCGAAGAGAACCAGCGTGGCATCAACTCCACGGCTTATCAGCCGGGCCCTTACTCCAAAACCTACGAGTTTGGTGTGGTGAACTTCATCGACTGGTACAGCGGGCGCTTGCTGAACAACTTGGGTGCGGAGCCTGCACCGTATCTGAAGGAAGTGTTGGCGCAGTAGCTGCGCTAGAAGTCGGGGTAGCGACAGATGTCGCTATCCTTCTTCAAGCCGACGTTAAGCGGATCTTATAGTTGCAGCATTACTTTGCAGCCTGTCCGAGAAGTCTGTGTTTACAGGGCGCACACGCCCCCTTAAAGAACTGTCAACGCTCCTCGTCGATCTCTGAGACAACGGCACGTGAACGAGTGTGGGGTCACTCGATTGCCACGGTTTCGCTTGCGCCAGCTTCCACGCTTCATAGGTAGAGGTGCCCAGCGACGCTATCGTCAGCGCTGCAAGCGCCCAGGTTTGCCAATCGGCGTCCGGATCAACTGTTCTGGTCACCCCGACGGTAAGCCCGGCCGTACCCGATAGGGCGCTAATACTCGATAGCACCCAGTCAGCGCGCGATGGCTTGGGGATACTCGGTAGAAGAGGATCTATGGCACTCCGTGGGAGCGAATTGATTCGCTTGTAGAAAGACCTGAAACGTAGGCCGCTGATAAAGACACCCATGAGGTTGGTGAAGATGCTCAGCACTGGCAGCACATACTCTTCTGGCTTTTCCCCAGTCGGGTCTCTGTAGTTAACTGGATCACCCACGCAGTAGGCATAAGTATTCAAGCCTCCATCACCAAATGGGCTGTATTTATCGGGTGTATGGAAGCGCATGATCGATGGCTTGTAGTGCCGGTACCCATTTCCCAGCGGGTAGCTGCACATCAGCGGATCACGCAACTCTCCACAAAAGGCAAGGCGGGACTCGAAGAGCCCGTTCCCAGCGCCATAGGGCGAATAGGCGCGATGAAGTGGGCGCCCGTTTTCTGATACGGAATGTCGGCGATCGTTGTTATGAAGAAAGGTCGGCATGATTACCCTAACTCGCGTGGCATGCGTGCAGGGTATATAGGGAGGCCGCGCTTGCGAACTGGCAGAAATGACAGGCAGTGAGTAGCCCCCATCGCCCCCTGTAGGAGCGGGTTTACCCGCGATCACCGGCAAAGCCGGTGCCAGCCATTGCGCTGATGCCTCGCGGGTTCAGTGAAAAGCCACGCCAATCAGCGCAGCACACCTTCCTCCACCAACAACTTCAGAATGGCCTCGGCACCTTCCTGCGGGGTGACGTCCTTCAGCACCTTGCCCCCACCACCACTGGCCTTGGCGGTCGCAGCCTTCATGCGGTCGGCGCCGCTTTTGGCCTTGATCACCTTCAACCGCTTGGGCCGTGGGCGCGCCGGCTGCAGGGCCTCTTCGCCCAGCAGTTCATCGTCCACCACCTGCACGTCCTGCGCCGCCAGTACACCGCGGCGTGCGGGCCCGAAGGCGCTTTGGCGCGGTTTGGGCGCGGCGTTGTCGACCGTGGCCAACAGCGGCAGGCGTACCTTCAAACGCCGACGCTGGCCACGTGGCAGCGCTTGCAACACCTGTGCTGTGCCGTTTTCGATGGACTCCACTTCGGCCAGCCCCACCACCAGCGGCCAGCCAAGCTTCTCGGCGAGCAGGAACGGCAGCATGCCAGACCCCTCCCCCGTTTCGGCCTGGCTGCCGGTAAGCACCAGTTGTGCACCGGCACCGCGCAAGTAATCGCCCAGCACCCCCAGCACATCCGCGCCAGCGGGTTGCTCAAGCACATCCAGGTGTTCCAGGCCCATCCCCAGGTAACCGCGCAGGGCTTCCTCGTGAGGGTCGCCTGCATGCACAACCTGCAGATCCCCGCCGGCCAGTTGCAGGCCCAGCTCCACTGCACGTGAATCCTGCTCGGCGCGGCGCGCACGACCCGAGCTTGGGTGGGCGCCGATCGAGACCAGGCTGATGACTTTCGTACTCATGCTCGTGCCCTTATGCCGCGTCGCGCTGGGCGCCGTTGCGGTAGTTATCCACAGCGTCGATCAGTGCCTGGAGAATCGCCGCACTGTCGCCAATGACCGACAGGTCGGCGCGTTTGATCATGTCGCAACCAGGGTCCATGTTGATCGCCACCACCTTGTCGCAGGCGCCGATGCCCTGCAGGTGCTGGATGGCGCCGGAGATACCCACCGCCATGTACACCCGTGCAGTTACCCACGTACCCGTGGCGCCCACCTGACGATCACGCGGCATGTGGCCGTCGTCCACCGCCACGCGGGACGCGCCCTGGGTAGCACCCAGCGCGGTGGTGGCCTTGTGGAACAGTGGCCAGTCCTTGACGCCGTTGCCGCCAGAGACAATGAACTCGGCCTCCGCCATGGCGATCTTGGCCGGGTCAACCGCCACCGAGCCCAGGTCTTCGATACGCGAAATGCTGCGGGCAACGTTGGCAGACAACTCGACCGGCAACGCTTCGTGGCGCGTCTCGCTGACCGGCTCGGCACACTCGGCCGCGGCCAGGATCAACCGCGGCAGTGCACGCTGCATGTCTTGCTGGCCAGCGCCAGCACGGCCGATGCACTGGCCGTCCTTGATCTGCCACACACGGGTAGCCGGGCGTTCACCCAACGCCGCACCCAGGCGCCGGCCCAGCTCACCACCGCCGGTGCGGCTGTCTGGCAGCAACCAGTGGCGTGGGGCAAACTGGTTGTCCACCGCGCGCAGGCCCTGCACCAGTTGCTCTGGCGCATACCCCTGGTATTCATCACCATCGATTACCAGCAGGCGGTCTACACCGGCATTGGCGAAGCTGCTTTCCTTGTGCTCGCCGAACACGATTGCCAACACCGCACCGTCGTTGCCGGCCAGGCTGTGGGCCAGGCCCAGCAAGTCGCGGTCGTGGCTGCCAAGGCGGCCGCCGACCATGTCCGGCACCACGGCAATGTAGAACGCGGGGTCGGCCACCTGATGCAGCGGCAACTGCACTTCGGCCGCCGCCGTGCGCCGCGCCCCGACGGTAGTGCCCTGCTGGGCGCCACTGCGGTCGATGCGCTTGAGCCCGTTCGGGCCGATGAAGCCTGCGGCGCTGGCGTGCGGGTTCTTGCGGATGAGGCCGTTGGGCCCCATCCAGCTGGTCTGTTGGGTCTGCATGGCTGCGTGCAGCGGGTGCAGACGGTTACGGGCGATCCACTCGGCGCGAGGGTCGCGGCGGATGATGTCGCTCATCAATGCACCTCCGCAGGTTCACGTTTGGTCTTGGCTGGCTTGCTGGCCGTCGCCTGGGCGTCTTCCTCGATCAACACGTCGGCCACCAGTTCGGCCAGGTCCTTGATCAGTGGGCGCGGCTCCACCACACCTTCGAGCATCGCCGTGCACTGCGGGCAACCCACAGCCACCACTTCGGCCTCGGTGGTGCGGATGTCGTCCATGCGCATGTCGGGGATGCGCTGCTTGCCAGGGATGTCGGTGATCGGCGCACCGCCGCCACCGCCGCAGCAGCGTGAACGGAAGCCTGAGCGTTCCATTTCACGCACCTCGATGCCAAGCGCTTTGAGCACTTCACGCGGGGCTTCATATTCACCGTTGTAACGGCCCAGGTAGCACGGGTCGTGATAGGTGACGCTGCCACCTTTGTGCTGGCCAAGGTTGAGCTTGTTGGCGCCAATCAGCTCGGCAATGTAGGTGCTGTGGTGCTGCACCTGATAGTTGCCGCCCAGCGCACCGTACTCGTTTTTCAGTACGTGGAAGCTGTGCGGGTCGCAGGTAACGATGCGCTGGAACGTGTATTTGGCCAGGGTCTTGATATTGCGCTTGGCCAGTTGCTGGAACGTGGCTTCATCACCCAGGCGACGGGCCACGTCACCGCTGTCGCGCTCTTCCAGGCCCAGCACGGCGAAGTCCACACCCGAAGCCTTGAGCACCTTGACGAACGAACGCAGCGTGCGCTGGTTGCGCATGTCGAACGCGCCATCGCCCACCCAGAACAGCACCTCGGTGCTCTTCACCTCGGACAGCAGCTTGAGGTTCAGGTCGGCAGCCCAGTTCATGCGGCCACCCGGGGCGAAGCCGCCAGGGTTGTCAGTGGCGATCAGGTTGTCGAGCACCTCGGCGCCCTTGTTCGGGGTAGCGCCCTTTTCCAGTGTGAGGTGGCGGCGCATGTCGACGATGGCGTCCACGTGCTCGATCATCATCGGGCACTCTTCAACGCAGGCGCGGCAAGTGGTGCACGACCAAAGTGTCTCGGCATCCACCAGGCCATTGACGATCGGCTGGTGCGGGTGGCCGCCGTGCTCGCCGATCGGCTTGCCGGGGTAAGGGCTGCCGGCGAACTTGGCATCGGTACCACCGGCCAGGCCGATGACCATGTCCTGGATGAGCTTTTTCGGGTTCAGCGGCTGGCCGGCAGCAAAGGCCGGGCACATCGCTTCACACTTGCCGCACTGCACGCAGGCGTCAAAGCCCAGCAGCTGGTTCCAGGTGAAGTCCACCGGTTTTTCTACGCCCAGCGGCGCGTTCGGGTCTTCCAGGTCCAGTGGCTTGAGGCCAGTGCTGCGGCCACCCCCAAAACGCTCGGCGCGGCGGTGCCATGCCAAATGCAGGGCACCGGCGAAAGCGTGCTTCATCGGCCCGCCCCAGGTCATGCCGAAGAACAGCTCGGACACGCCCCACAGCACGCCCAGGCCCAGAATGCCGACCATCACCCAGCCGCCGGTATTGGCCGGCAGGATGCCAGCCACGGGCAAGGTGGCGATGAAGAAGCTGGCAGCGAACACCAGCAGGCTCTTGGGCAGGCGCATCCAAGGGCCTTTGGACAGGCGCGAAGGCGGGTTGAGGCGCCGTTTGAAGACGAAGATGGCGCCGGTGAACATGATCACCGTGGCCACCAGCAGGGCATAACCCAGAATCTTGCTGTGCAGGCCGAAACCGTGCACCAGGATGGCCAGCAGCGCCGACAGCACGAAGCCGCCAGCAGTGGCCACGTGGGTCTTGGACATGTACTTGTCGCGCTCGACCACGTGGTGCAGGTCCACCAGGTAACGGCGCGGCATGGCCAGCAAGCCGCCGACCAGGTCGACCTTGGAGGCCCGGCCACGGCGCCACATGCGCACCCGGCGCAGGGCGCCGAGCACCGCCAGGCCAAGGGCAGCGAACAGCAGGATGGGTAGAAGGGTGTTCAACATGGGAGGCTCCCACAACAGCTAGATTCTTGCGCCGTTCTGGCGCCTGGACTGGCCCCCTTGTGGGAGCGGGTTTACCCGCGAATGCGTCAGGTCAGACAACGATGTTGCTTGGGCTGACGCATTCGCGGGTGAACCCGCTCCCACAGGAAACCGCGCTCAGCGGCGGCTATTTTTAAAGATCAGAAGTCCTTGCACAGGCGCAAGGCGTCGTAGATCGCCGCATGCACGTTACGCTGGGCCACGCAGTCACCAATGCGGAACAGCAGGTAGCCCTCGCCTGGCTGGCTGAGGATCGGCTGCGGCTTGATGGCGAACAGCGCCTCCACATCGATCTGGCCTTTGTTGCGCGAGCCGTCCTTCAGGGCGTAGTACAGCTGCTCGTCAGGACGCACGCCGTTCTCCACCACCACCTGGTCCACCACGCGCTCTTCCTTGGCACCGGTGTATTCGTTTTCCAGCACCGCCACCAGCTTGTCGCCCTCGCGGTAGACCTTTTCCAGCATCATGTCGCCGGTCATGATCACTTCTTTGGGGTACATGCTGCGGTAGTAGGTGGGGAAGGTCGTACCGCCCATGGCCACACCCGGCTTGATATCGTCGGTGACGATTTCCACCTGGCAGCCCTTGTCGGCGATGAAGTCCGCCACCGACATGCCGGTGAACTCGCAAATGGTGTCGTACACCAGCACGTTCTTGCCCGGTGCAACCTTGCCGTCCAGTACGTCCCAGCTGCTGACCACCAGCCCTTCGGCAGCGCCCCAGTGGTCGTTCTGCTCCAGGAACGAGTGCCCGCCCACGGCCAGCACGATGATGTCCGGGCGCAGGTCCTGGATGGTGTCCACGTCGGCAGCGGTACCCAGGCGCAGGTCCACTTTCAGGCGCGCCAGCTCCAGCTGGTACCAGCGGGTGATACCGGCAATCTGGTCGCGCTGCGGCGCTTTGGCGGCGATGGTGATCTGGCCACCAATCTGGTCTTTCTTCTCGAACAGGGTCACATCGTGGCCACGTTCAGCGGCCACGCGGGCCGCCTCCATGCCGGCAGGGCCAGCACCCACAACCACCACCTTGCGCTTGGCACCCGTGGTTTTCTCGATGATGTGCGGCACACCCATGTATTCACGGGAGGTGGCGGCGTTCTGGATGCACAGCACGTCCAGGCCCTGGTACTGGCGGTCGATGCAGTAGTTGGCACCCACGCACTGCTTGATCTGGTCGATCTGGCCCATCTTGATCTTGGCGATCAGGTGCGGGTCGGCCATGTGCGCACGGGTCATGCCGACCATGTCCACGTAGCCGCCTTCAAGAATGCGCGTGGCCTGGTTCGGGTCCTTGATGTTCTGTGCGTGCAGCACCGGTACCTTGACCACTTCCTTGATACCTGCGGCCAGGTGCAGGAACGGCTCCGGCGGGTAGCTCATGTTCGGGATGACGTTGGCCAGGGTGTTATGGGTGTCGCAACCCGAACCTACCACGCCGATGAAGTCGAGCATGCCGGTGGCATCGTAATACGCAGCGATCTGCTTCATGTCCTCGTGGCTGAGGCCATCGGGGTGGAACTCGTCACCACAGATACGCATACCCACGCAGAAGTCGTCACCGACCTCGGCACGCACGGCCTTGAGCACTTCCATGCCGAACTTCATGCGGCCTTCGAAGCTGCCGCCCCACTCGTCGGTACGCTTGTTGACGCGCGGGCTCCAGAACTGGTCGATCATGTGCTGGTGCACCGCCGACAGCTCCACGCCGTCCAGGCCGCCCTCTTTGGCGCGGCGCGCAGCCTGCGCGTAATTACCGATCACCCGCCAGATCTCCTCCACCTCGATGGTTTTGCAGGTGGCGCGGTGTACGGGTTCACGGATACCCGAGGGCGACATCAGGGTCGGCCAGTTGAAACCGTCCCAGCGCGAGCGACGGCCCATGTGGGTAATCTGGATCATGATCTTGGCGCCATGCTTGTGCATGGCATCGGCCAGGTTCTGGAAGTGCGGGATGATGCGGTCGGTAGACAGGTTGACCGACGCCCACCATTCCTGCGGGCTGTCGATGGCCACCACCGACGAGCCGCCGCAGATGGCCAGGCCTATGCCGCCCTTGGCCTTCTCTTCGTAGTACTTCACATAGCGGTCGGTCGTCATGCCGCCGTCAGTGGCGTAGACCTCGGCGTGCGCGGTGCTGAGCACGCGGTTGCGAATGGTCAGTTTGCCGATCTGAATCGGCTGGAACATTGCTTCGAATGCCATGACGCTATCTCCGGCTTACAACGGCTTCGTTACGAACAGGCCATCTTCGTGGCCTTCTTCCGACCCGCCGTACACCTGTTCGGCAACGGTGCGGATCGAGCTGCCGCGGGCAGCGAGAATCTGGTCCATGGCGCCGGCGAACCAGCCGGTGAACATGTAGTCGACCTTGCGGCCGCATTTGCCATAGACGTATACGAATGCAGAGTGCTTGAGCTTGACGCTGCAGGTGCCCTTGTCCAGGTCGATGTCCTGGATCTCGAACAGGCCCCAGCCACGCTGGCTCAGGCGTTTCATGTAGTGCTCGAATACTGCGACGCCTTCCAGGCCGTGGCACTCGGCTTCTTTTTCGCACCAGTGCCAGGCAGATTTGTAGCCGGCCTTGTAGAGGATCTCGGCGTACTTGTCGGCGCCCAGGACTTCCTCGATGCCCTTGTGGTTGTTGACGAAGAAATGCCGTGGCACGTACAGCATCGGCAGGGCGTCGCTGGTCCACACACCGGTTTCGCTGTCGACTTCAATTGGCAATTGCGGGGCGATCTTGGCCATGGAAACTCAACTCCAGAAAAATTTTTATTGGGTTGCCCCGGCGTTGCTGGCAGGGGCTTCAGGCTTGGAGAGCGGCTTATTCGCCCCAGACGTCTTTCAATACGTTGACCCAGTTCTCGCCCATGATCTTGCGGACCACGCGCTCGGAATGGCCGCGCTTGAGCAAGGTTTCGGTGAGGTTGGGGAACTCGCCCACGGTACGGATGCCCAGCGGGTTGATGATCTTGCCGAAGTTGGTCAGGCGGCGGGCGTAGCCCTTGTCGTGGGTGAGGTATTCGAAGAATTCCTTGCCATGACCCTGGGTGAAGTCGGTACCGATACCAATGGCATCTTCACCGACGATGTTCATGGTGTACTCGATGGCCTCGGCGTAGTCGTCGATGGTGGAATCGATCCCCTTGGCCAGGAACGGTGCAAACATGGTCACGCCCACGAAGCCGCCGTGGTCGGCGATGAACTTCAGCTCTTCATCGGACTTGTTGCGCGGGTGCTCCTTGAGCCCGGACGGCAGGCAGTGGGAGTAGCACACCGGCTTTTTCGATTCGAGGATGACTTCTTCGGAGGTTTTCGAGCCAACGTGGGACAGGTCGCACATGATGCCCACACGGTTCATCTCGGCAACGATCTCGCGGCCAAAGCCAGACAACCCACCGTCACGCTCGTAGCAGCCGGTACCTACCAGGTTCTGGGTGTTGTAGCACATCTGCACGATGCCCACGCCCAGCTGCTTGAAGATCTCGACGTAGCCAATCTGGTCTTCGAACGCATGGGCGTTCTGGAAGCCGAAGAGGATGCCGGTCTTGCCCAGTTCCTTGGCCTTGCGAATGTCAGCGGTGGTACGCACGGGCATCACCAGGTCGCTGTTCTCGCGGATGAGCTTCTGGCTGGCGGCAATCTGGTCGACGGTCGCCTTGAAGCCTTCCCAGACCGACACGGTGCAGTTGGCGGCGGTCAGGCCACCTTTGCGCATGTCCTCGAACAGCTCGCGGTTCCACTTGGCGATGATCAGGCCATCGATGACGATGCTGTCGGCGTGTAATTCGGCTGGGCTCATCAGGCGTCCCCTTTTATTGAATGGGTGGCGCCAAACCTTGTGCCGGCGCTTTGGGGCCAGCATATGCCTGCGGCCCGAGGCGCCCCGATGCAAAAACGACAGGGGGTTTGCCGAAAGCGTCAATGCGCGACAAGCCGCCCTCTGGCGGGGTTTTCGGCAATGAGAGACAGTCTCGATAACAACCTGGGCAGCCCTGTTGATGAACATTTTGCCGAAGAGCTATCGCCCGGCGAGCGGCTGAGCGAGAATCCGGCCATTCATCAGTTTGGCGAGGAGAATACGGATGAAAGCAATGGCATGGATGGTACTGCTGGCGGCGGTGTCTGGCGCCCACGCAGCGGAAGAAGAAAGCACCCCTTGCGACAATGTCGAAACCGACCAGCAGACCTATGCCTGTGCAGCCTTCAGCAAGCAGGCCGCCGAGCGGGAACTGCAAGCGGCTTATGATGACCTGATCCAGCGCGTGCGCGACCAGTACGCCGACCAGGGCAACCAGGTGAGCGCCCTGGTAGGGCAACTGGACGCGGCGCAGAAGCTGTGGGCCCAATTGCGCGATGCCGACTGCAAGGTGGAAACCTTTGCCGAGAAGAAAGGCAGCAAGGCCTTCCAGGCGGCGTGGGATACCTGTGTGGCGCAACGCAGCGATGACCGGTCGGAGTACCTGCAGTCCATTGGTCAGCAGTGAAGCTGGTCTGGCCTCATTGTGGATAAATCCGCGATGCGGCCCTCAGGCGAAAATCACACTGCCCTGCCCGCCCGATCCGTGCGCGGGCAACGCTGGTACCGCGCCCGGTAACAGCGGGTAAAGTAAGAAGCCGACTCAAACCCGCAAGCCACCCCCACCTCCAGCACGCTCATGTCGGTCTGGCGCAATAACTGCCGCGCTTTTTCCAAACGCAAACGCAGGTAGAAACCGCTAGGGGTATCGCCCAGATGCAGGCGAAACAACCGCTCCAGTTGCCGACGCGTCACCTGGACGCTTTCGGCCAGCACCTGGGTGTTGAGCGGCTGTTCGGTGTTGCGCTCCATTTCGCCGATCACCTTCACCAGCTTGCGGTTGCTGATGCCATAGCGGCTGGCAATCTGCATACGCTGGTGGTCCTGTCGCTGACGGATACGCCCGAGCACGAACTGTTCAGAAACCTCCACCGCCAGCTCAGCACCGTGGGCCTGTGCGATCAGGTCGAGCATCATGTCGATCGACGCCGTGCCGCCAGCGCAGGTGATGCGCCGCCGGTCGATCTCGAACAGCTCCTGGGTGGCTTGCAGGTCTGGGTAATTCTCGCGAAACGCATCCAGCGCCTCCCAGTGCACCGTGGCGCGATGCCCGTCGAGCAAGCCCGCCTGGGCCAGCACCACGGCGCCGGTATCAATGCCGCCCAGCACTACCCCGCCGTGGTCCAGGCGGCGTAGCGCCTGCTGCAGCGCCGTGCCATAGCGGGCCAAGGGTTCGAACCCGGCCACGATCAACAGCATGGCGCAGGGCTCACCTGCCCCCAGTGCTGCGTCGGCGTTCACCGACATGCCGTTGCTGGCCTGCACTGGCCCGCCATCCAGGCTCAGCACCTGCCACCGGTACAACGGCCCGCGGAAGCGGTTGGCTACCCGCAGCGGTTCCAGCGCACTGATGAACCCCATGGCCGAGAAGCCGGGTAGCAATAGGAAATGAATGATTTGCGGCATTGCATGCTCCACGGCAAAGGTGGTCGCCTCCGTGCAACTGTTGGTCGCCAGGGTGCGATTTTCCACCCTGCCAGCAGCGTAGCGTGTTCACACCGCCCCAAAGAGGCCGGCCCCCATAAAAATATGCACTGCCGATGGAGAGCCACCATGCACAGCTTGATCCGCCGCAGCTTGTTAACACTCGCCCTGAGCAGCATCGCCGTTGCCCCCACCTACGCCGCTGACGCTGCAGCCTGCAAGAACGTGCGCCTGGGCGTGGTCAACTGGACCGACGTCATCGCCACCAGCGCCGTCGCCCAGGTGCTGCTCGACGGCCTTGGCTACCAGACCAAGCAGACCAGCGCGTCACAGCAGATCATCTTCGCCGGTATCCGCGACAAGCGCCTGGACATGTTCCTGGGTTACTGGAACCCGATCATGACCCAGACCATTACGCCGTTCATCGACGCCAACCAGGTGAAGGTACTGGCCAAGCCAAGCCTGGAGGATGCTCGCGCCACGCTGGCGGTGCCCAAATACCTGTATGACAAGGGCCTGAAAACCTTCGCCGACATCCATAAATTCGAGAAGGAACTGGGCGGCAAGCTCTACGGCATCGAGCCCGGCTCCGGCGCCAATACCCAGATCAAGGCGATGATCAGCAACAACCAGTTCGGCCTGGGCAAGTTCCAGCTGGTGGAATCCAGCGAGGCTGGCATGCTCGCGGCGGTAGACCGCGCCGTGCGCCGCAAGGAAGCGGTGGTGTTCTTTGGCTGGACGCCCCACCCCATGAACGTGAACATCGACATGGCTTACCTGGGGGACAGCCAGGGCGCACTTGGGCCTGATGAAGGCCGCGCGACGGTATGGACCGTAACCGCACCCGACTACGCCGAGCGCTGCCCCAACGCCAACCGCCTGCTGGCCAACCTCACGTTCAGCGCCGAGGACGAGAGCCGCATGATGCAACCGCTGCTCGACCACAAGGACGCGCTCGAATCGGCCCGCCAGTGGCTCAAGGACCACCCCGAAGACAAGGCCCGCTGGCTTGAGGGGGTGACCACCTTCGACGGTAAGCCGGCTGCGGACAACCTCAAGCTTACCGCCAACTGATCCGGCCCCTTCGCGGGTAAACCCGCTCCTACAGGTTACGCATAGTCCAGGGGACCAAACGGCCCCCTGTGGGGGCGGGTTCACCCGCGAAAAGGCCAGCACAGACAACACAAGGAACGCGCCATGAACCAAGACGTGATCATCACCTGTGCCCTCACCGGCGCGGGCGACACCGCCTCGAAAAGCCACCTGGTACCCGTCACCCCGCAACAGATCGCCGCTGCTGCCGTGGAAGCCGCCAAAGCCGGCGCCACCGTCGTGCACTGCCACGTCCGCGACCCGCAAACCGGCCGCTTCAGCCGTGACGTGGCGCTGTACCGCGAAGTCATGGAGCGCATTCGCGAAGCGGATGTGGACATCATCGTCAACCTCACCGCCGGCATGGGCGGCGACCTGGAAATCGGCCCCGCTGAAAACCCCATGGCCTTCGGCCCGGGCACCGACCTGGTCGGCCCGCTGGAGCGCCTGGCCCACGTGGAGGCCCTGCTGCCTGAAATCTGCACCCTGGACTGCGGCACGCTCAACTTCGGCGACGGCAATTCGATCTACGTGTCCACCCCAGCCCAGCTGCGCGCCGGGGCCAAACGCATCACCGAGCTGGGGGTAAAAGCCGAGCTTGAGATCTTCGACACCGGCCACCTGTGGTTTGCCAAGCAAATGATGAAGGAAGGCCTGCTGCACGACCCGCTGTTCCAGCTGTGCCTGGGTATCCCCTGGGGCGCGCCCGCAGACACCACCACCATGAAGGCGATGGTCGACAACCTGCCGGCCAATGTCACCTGGGCCGGCTTCGGCATCGGCCGCATGCAGATGCCCATGGCGGCGCAGGCGGTGCTGCTGGGTGGCAACGTGCGGGTGGGGCTGGAAGACAACCTGTACCTCGACCGGGGCGTACTGGCCAGCAACGGCCAGTTGGTCGAGCGCGCGGTAGAGATCATCTCCCGCCTCGGCGCCCGCGTGCTGACCCCTGCCGAAGGCCGGGAAAAGATGAACCTCAAACGCCGCTGACTCTATTGGGAGACAACCATGACCTTCATCACCGAGATCAAGACGTTTGCTGCATTGGGCAGCGGCGTAATAGGCAGCGGCTGGGTGGCCCGCGCCCTCGCCCACGGCCTGGATGTGGTCGCCTGGGACCCGGCGCCGGGTGCCGAGCAGGCCTTGCGCAAACGTGTCGCCAATGCCTGGCCTGCATTACAGCAACAAGGCCTGGCACCGGGCGCGTCACAGGCCCGTCTGCAATTTGTGAGTACCATCGAAGCGTGCGTGCGGGACGCTGACTTCATCCAGGAAAGCGCCCCCGAGCGCCTGGACCTCAAGCTGGACTTGCACGCCCAAATCAGCGCCGCCGCCAAACCCGATGCCATTATCGGCAGCAGCACATCGGGCCTGCTGCCCAGCGAATTCTATGAATCGGCCAGGCACCCCGGGCGCTGCCTGGTCGGCCACCCGTTCAACCCGGTCTACCTGCTGCCGCTGGTAGAAATCGTCGGCGGCAAGCACACCGTCCCTGCGGCCATCGACGCGGCGAAAACCATCTACACCGCCCTCGGCATGCGCCCACTGCACGTGCGCAAGGAAGTGCCAGGCTTTATCGCCGACCGCTTGCTGGAGGCGTTATGGCGCGAAGCCCTGCACCTGGTCAATGACGGCGTGGCCACCACCGGGGAGATCGACGATGCCATACGCTTTGGCGCTGGCCTGCGCTGGTCGTTCATGGGTACCTTCCTCACTTACACCTTGGCGGGTGGCGACGCCGGCATGCGCCACTTCATGTCGCAGTTCGGCCCGGCACTCAAGCTGCCCTGGACCTACCTGCCAGCGCCAGAGCTGACCGACAGGCTGATCGACGATGTGGTGGAAGGCACCTCGGAGCAACTGGGCGAGCGCAGCATTGCAGCCCTCGAGCGTTACCGGGATGACACCCTGCTGGCGGTGCTGGGCGCAGTCCAGGCCAGCAAAGCCCGCCATGGCATGGCGTTTGGTGATTAAGGAGAACTCGATGTCGGCACTGATCACCTACCGCACCCAGGTCCTTGAGGAATGGGTCGATTACAACGGGCACCTGCGCGATGCGTTCTACCTGCTGATTTTCAGCTACGCCACCGATGCGCTCATGGAGTGCATTGGCCTGGATGCAGACAGCCGGGGGCAAAGCGGCCATTCATTGTTCACCCTGGAAGCACACCTCAACTATCTACACGAGGTGAAGCTGGGCACAGAGGTATGGGTGCAAACGCAGATCATCGCTTTTGATCGCAAGCGCCTGCACGTGTATCACAGCCTGCACCGATCAGGGTTCGATGAAGTGCTGTCGGCCAGTGAACAGCTACTGCTGCATGTGGACTTGGCAGGCCCACGATCTGCACCTTTCAGTGAGCAGAGTATCGGACTGCTGCAGGGGCTCGCTCAAGGGCAGCAGGATCTGCCAGCCGCAGTCTACGTACAGCGGGTGATTGGCATTACATGACCCAAAAAATAACCCCGGAAAGCCGTGAGCATCCGGGGCCAAGAGCGAGCAACATCCACTGTGCACGTGTGAGGGTGACCAAACCCTCCGCTTCGGTAGATGGCTTGAGTGTGCGCACTTCATGGCAGGGGGATTTAGCCGGAAACGACCTGTTCTTAGCCAAAGCGGCCACCCCTGCATTCTGAGGTTGCGGGCGTGTCGTACCCGTCACAGAATCGGTCGTAAATCACGCAGCACTCTCTTCGCGATAAAAGGGATAACAGCCATGATGCATGCCGATTTGATTGACCAGGACGACCTCGCAGGCCACCTGCGCGCACGCGGGTTCGACATACCAGCCGGGGCTACCGCGGAGCAGGCGTGCGAAGCTGTGGTGCGCGGGCTCACTGAGCCCAATGCATGGGCGTTGAAAGGGATGGTGGAGCAGATGTACACCGGGAGCGCGACCATTTTGCCGGCGGTGCGCCAGGCAATCGACAAGCAGCTGCTGCCGGCCTTGGCCCAGTTCAGCAAACGCGCCTGAGGGACCTTTTCTCCGTACTGGCCCATTCGCGGGTAAACCCGCTCCCACAGGTACCGAAGACCACAGGCACCTGTAGGAGCGGGTTTACCCGCGAACGAGCCAGTGCCGTGTCAAAGCCTTACGCTGGCAAACGTCGACTCGTTGCGCGCCTGGCTCAAGGCAGCCATCGGCCCGCTGTGGGGCGACAGGGTAATCGCCTGCGGGATCGGCATCATCGCCACCTGCTGGGTGGTGTTGGAGCCCACACGCTCGTCACGCGGCGGAATGCCGAAGTACTCCCGGTAGCACTTGGAGAAGTGCGGCGTGGAAACGAAGCCACACACCGACGCCACCTCGATGATCGACATGGGCGTCTGCTTGAGCAACTGCCGGGCGCGGATCAGGCGCAGCTTCAGGTAGTAGCGTGATGGCGAACAATGCAAGTACTTCTGGAACAGCCGCTCCAGCTGTCGCCGCGACACCGCCACGTAAACCGCCAGCTCGTCCAGGTCGATCGGCTCTTCCAGGTTGGCCTCCATCAGGGCGACGATTTCCTGCAGCTTCGGCTGGTTGGTACCCAGCATGTGCTTGAGCGGTACGCGCTGGTGGTCCTGCTCGTTACGAATGCGCTCGTACACGAACATCTCGGAAATCGCCGCCGACAGCTCACGGCCATGATCGCGGCTGATCAGGTGCAGCATCATGTCCAGCGGCGCGGTACCGCCAGAGCTGGTGAAGCGGTTACGGTCGAGGGTGAACAGGCGGGTGCTCATGTTCACCCGTGGGTAGGCTTCCTGCATGGCGGCCAGGCATTCCCAGTGCACGCTGCAATCGAAACCATCGAGCAGGCCGGCACAGGCCAACGCCCAACTGCCGGTGCACACCGCACCGAGGCGGCGCGACTGGCGGGCCTGGGCTTGCAGCCAGGTGACATGCTCACGGGTAACGGTGCGCTGGATGCCCACGCCGCCGCAGACGATCACGGTGTCGATGGGGGGGGCGCTGTGCATGGCCGCGTCCGGGGTAATCTGCAAGCCATCACTGGCCCAGACCTGGCCACCGTCCACGGTGAGCGTGTGCCAGCGGTACAGCTCACGGCCAGACAGCTGGTTGGCCATGCGCAGCGGCTCCACGGCCGAGGCCAGTGAAATCAGGGTGAAGTTGTCCAATAGAAGAAACCCGATGGACTGGGGTGCTGTGCGGTTCTGGGTTGGGTTCCCGGAGGTGTACGACGTCATCGCGGTTTCTCCTCACACAAATGCAGGGTGTGCCTCAGGCGGGCACTGATTTCTTGTTATTGCCCCGCTTGATGGTGTGCAGGGCTGTTGACCAATATCTACGCAAACGCCGTGCCTGAAATTGAACGGCTATTCGAAAAAACCTGAAAACGACCTATTGAGTCGGCAAAATCAGGCGTTTCCTACAAGTCGGCGACTGCGCCAAAAGCGGCGAGCTAGGCGCCATGCGTGTAACCCCTGAGCAGTTTGGTGACACGGAATGTGCAGGCTGCCCAGAAACGACATTTTTAAGTGTCACCGACAATGCCAACATCGATTGCGACATCTGACGATCGGTAGGGGTAGTGCCGCGCCGAAATGGGGCAGGAAGGGTGCTTTTGCACCTTGTTAAAACGCTTTGGGGCCATTGCGTACTTGCCCGCAATGGCCCGTAACGCCAGCCTGAATACTCAGCACTCGATTGCGCTGACCGCCAGGCCACCGCGCGAGGTTTCCTTGTACTTGTCGTGCATGTCGGCACCGGTATCGCGCATGGTGCGTATAACCTGGTCCAGCGAAATGAAGTGCTCACCATCGCCGCGCAGGGCCATTTGCACCGCATTGATGGCCTTGACCGCAGCAATGGCATTGCGCTCGATACACGGCACCTGCACCAGCCCGCCCACCGGGTCACATGTGAGGCCCAGGTTATGCTCCAGCGCGATTTCTGCAGCGTTCTCCACTTGCGGTGGGGTGGCGCCGAGCACTTCGGCAAGGCCCGCCGCCGCCATGGCGCAGGCCGAGCCGACTTCGCCCTGGCAACCCACTTCGGCGCCGGAGATGGACGCGTTTTTCTTGCACAGGATGCCCACCGCTGCTGCCGCCAGGAAGAAGTCGACAACGTTGGACTCGTTCACCTCATCGCTGAAGCGCATGTAGTAATGCAACACCGCCGGGATGATACCGGCGGCGCCGTTGGTGGGTGCCGTAACCATTCGCCCGCCAGCGGCGTTCTCTTCGTTGACCGCCAGGGCGAACAGGTTCACCCACTCCATGGCGCTCATGGTGGAGCCAATCACATTGGGCTTGCCGATTTCCTGCAGGCTGCGGTGCAGCTTGGCGGCACGGCGGCGGACGTTCAGGCCACCGGGCAACGTGCCTTCGTACTTCAGGCCATTGTTCACGCATTCCTGCATGGCAGCCCACAGCTTGTGCAGGCCCGCGTGGATCTCTGCCTCGCTGCGCCACACCTTCTCGTTGGCCATCATCAATTGCGACACGCTGAGGTCGTTTTGCTTGCACAGGCTGAGCAGTTCGGCAGCGCTGTTGAAATCGTACGGCAGCACCGTCTGGTCGGCGTCCAGCACACCGCTGGCAGCCTGGGCCGCATCCACCACAAAGCCGCCGCCCACCGAGTAGTAGGTGTCGCGGTGCAGCTCGCCCTGCTCACCTTCGGCGACCAGGGTCATGGCGTTCGGATGATAGGGCAGGTTCTCGTCCAGCAGCAGCATGTCCCGGGCCCAGACGAATTCGATGGGGCGGCCATTGTCGAGCTGCAGGGTATTGGTTTCACGCAGGTCGGCGATGCGCGGGGCAATCTGGGTAGGGTCGATTGCATCGGGCCATTCGCCCATCAGCCCCATGATGGTGGCGCTGTCGGTGCCGTGCCCCACACCGGTGGCCGACAGCGAGCCGTACAGGCGCACCTCGATCCGTTTCACGTGGTCCAGCTCGCCACGCTCGCGCAGCCCCTGGACGAACAGGGCGCCGGCACGCATGGGGCCGACAGTGTGCGAGCTGGAAGGCCCGACACCGATCTTGAACAGGTCGAACACGCTGATGGCCATTGTTGAATCACCTCTTGCTGGGCTTGTCTCTGCGCGCCATGCGCAGGGTGGGGCAACTGCTAGGCTCAAACAGCGGCCCACCTTGAATGCACGCATCATCGGGCTTTTACCGCCCCCCTCGCCGTCTGCAACCGACGTAGTTTTGTCCGCCAGCGCCGCGCTGTTCTGGCCTGGTAACAGCGCCCGCTACGCCGTTTTCCAGCGGCCTGGTGACGCAAAAATACGGCCGGAGGGGGAGAAGAACCTATAAGCGACATCGCCAATACTGGATACGACCCGTTGCGTACTGGATACGACCCCACCAGTAGGCGATTGCCCGGCGCTGGAGGATTATCGAAAGCGACTCGTAAAGCACGGCCACGCAACCTGCCCTCTGCAGGCCTGATCGACCGGTCCCTCAGAAGCCCGGCGAAACACGCGAACCCGAAGACAAAATCACAGGAGTCCATCCATGAAAGGTTCACCCTCGCTGTTGCTGGTGGCGTTGCTGTCCGCACCACTGCTGGCCCAGGCTGCAGAGCCCGAACAGTGCAAGGAGGTAAGGTTTTCGGATGTCGGCTGGACCGACATCACGGTAACCACAGCCACCACCAGCGCTGTGCTCGAAGCCTTGGGTTACACGACCCACACCGACATGATCTCTGTTCCCGTTACCTACAAGTCTTTGGCAGACGGCAAAAAACTGGACGTGTTTCTCGGCAACTGGATGCCGACCATGGAAAACGACATCAAGCAGTACCGCGATGCCGGTACCGTCGAAACCGTACGCGCCAACCTGGAAAACGCCAAATACACCCTGGCCGTGCCGCAAGCCTTGTATGACAAAGGCCTGAAGGACTTCAGCGACATTCCCAAATTCAAGGATGAGCTCAAGGGCAAGATCTACGGCATCGAACCGGGCAACGATGGCAACCGCACCATCCAGAGCATGATCGACAAGAACGCCTTCGGCCTGAAGGACGCCGGCTTCACCATCGTCCAGTCCAGCGAAGCCGGCATGCTGTCCCAGGTCGACCGTTCGCAGAAGCGCGGCGAGGCCATCGTGTTCCTGGGCTGGGAACCCCACCCCATGAACAACCGATTCAAGATGCAGTACCTCACCGGCGGGGACGACTTCTTCGGCCCTGAATTCGGCAAGGCAACGGTGTACACCAACACCCGCAAGGGCTACGTGCAGGAATGCAGCAATGTGGGCCAGTTGCTGAAGAACCTGGCCTTCGACCTGAAGGACGAGAGCACCATGATGGGCTACGTGTTGGGCGACAAGATGAAGCCCGACGCAGCCGCCAAGAAGTGGATCAAGGACAACCCCGGCAAGCTGGATACCTGGCTGGCGGGCGTGACCACCGTGGATGGCAAACCTGGCCTGGAGGCGGCCAAGGCGAAACTCACGCAATAAAAGAACTACGCAGTAGCGCTACCTCGGGGCAGGACCGTGCCCGCCCCGGGTTGATTTCAATCTACGCAGGTGGAAGCTCGCTATCATGCTTATCGATCAAAAAATACCGCTGGGCCAGTACATGTCCTCGTTCGTCGAGTGGCTGACCCAGCATGGCGCGAATTATTTCGACGCCATTGCGCAGGGCCTGGAATTCATGATCCATGGCGTCACCAGTGCCCTGACCTGGTTCAACCCGCTCGTTCTCATCGCCCTGTTCGCCGCCCTGGCCCACCTGATCCAGCGCAAGTGGTCGCTGACTGCATTCGTTGCCCTGTCGTTCCTGCTGATCCTCAACCTGGGCTACTGGCAAGAAACCATGGAAACACTGGCCCAGGTGTCGTTCGCCACGGTCGTGTGCGTGGCCATCGGCGTGCCGCTGGGCATCGTCGCGGCGCACAAGCCGATGTTCTACACCGCCATGCGCCCGGTCCTGGACCTGATGCAGACGGTACCCACCTTCGTCTACCTGATCCCTACCCTGACCCTGTTCGGCCTGGGCGTTGTGCCGGGGCTGATCTCCACCGTGGTGTTCGCCATCGCGGCGCCCATCCGCCTTACCTACCTCGGCATCTGCGACGTCCCGCAGGAGCTGATGGATGCCGGCAAGGCATTTGGCTGCTCGCGCCGCCAACTGCTCACCCGTATCGAACTGCCGCACGCGATGCCGAGCATCGCCGCTGGCGTCACCCAGTGCATCATGCTGTCGCTGTCGATGGTGGTGATCGCCGCCCTGGTGGGCGCGGACGGGCTGGGCAAACCTGTGGTCAACGCACTGAACACCGCTGATATCTCCCTGGGCTTCGAAGCGGGCCTGGCGATCGTGCTGCTGGCAATCATGCTCGACCGTATCTGCAAGCAACCGGAACTGCCGGCAAGGGGTGAAGCATGAGTATCATTCGGTTCGAAGACGTCGACGTCATCTTCTCCAACAAGCCGCGCGAAGCGCTGTCGCTGCTGGACCAGGGCAAAACCCGCGAAGAGATCCTCAAGCAGACCGGCCTGGTGGTAGGCGTGGAAAAGGCCAACCTGGATATCCAGAAAGGCGAGATCTGCGTACTGATGGGCTTGTCCGGCTCGGGTAAATCCAGCCTGCTGCGCTGCATCAACGGCCTGAACACGGTCAGCCGCGGCAAGCTGTTCGTGGAGCACGAAGGCAAGCACATCGACATTGCCCACTGCACGCCGGCCGAGCTGAAGATGATGCGCACCAAGCGCATCGCCATGGTGTTCCAGAAGTTCGCCCTGATGCCCTGGCTGACGGTGCGCGAAAACATCAGCTTCGGCCTGGAAATGCAGGGCCGCCCGGAGAAAGAACGGCGCAAGCTGGTAGACGAGAAGCTGGAGCTGGTGGGCCTGGCTCAGTGGCGCAACAAGAAGCCGGACGAGCTTTCCGGTGGGATGCAGCAGCGCGTGGGCCTGGCCCGGGCGCTGGCGATGGACGCCGACATCCTGCTGATGGACGAACCGTTCTCGGCACTCGACCCGCTGATCCGCCAGGGCCTGCAGGATGAGCTGCTGACCCTGCAGAGCAAACTGAACAAAACCATCGTGTTCGTCAGCCACGACCTGGACGAAGCCCTGAAGCTGGGTAGCCGTATTGCGATCATGAAAGATGGCCGCATCATCCAGTACAGCAAGCCGGAAGAGATCGTGCTGAACCCGGCCGACGAATACGTGCGTACCTTCGTCGCCCACACCAACCCGCTGAACGTACTGTGCGGCCGCAGCCTGATGCGTAGCCTGGACAACTGCAAACGGGTCAACGGCTCGGTTTGCCTGGACCCGAGCGGCGATTCGTGGCTGGACCTGGGCGAAGGCAATTCCATCACCCGCGCACGCCAAGGGCAGAACGGGCTGGAAATGCAGAACTGGGCGCCAGGGCAGGCAGTGGAAGGGCTGGGCCGCAGGCCGACCTTGGTGCATGCGGATATCGGCATGCGTGAAGCGCTGCAGATTCGTTACCACACCGGTAACAAGCTGGTGTTGCAGGAGAACGACAAGGTGGTCGGGATTCTGGGGGATACCGAGCTGTATCACGCCTTGCTTGGCAAGAACCACGGTTGACGTGATTGGGGCCGCCTTGCGGCCCATCGCGAGCTTTGCTCGCTCCTACGGGGAATTGCGCAGCAGCCCCAATCAATGGCTCAACGAACGACGATCCCGCGCGAAGCCATGTAGGCCTTGGCCTCAGGCACCGTGTACTCGCCAAAGTGGAAGATACTGGCCGCCAGCACCGCACTGGCGTGCCCTTCCAGGATGCCATCGGCCAGGTGTTGCAGGTTACCCACACCGCCCGAGGCAATCACCGGGATGCTCAGCGCATCGCTGATGGCCCGGGTAACGCCCAGGTCAAAGCCGTTTTTCATGCCGTCCTGGTCCATGCTGGTCAACAGGATTTCACCGGCCCCCAGCGCTTCCATCTTCATCGCCCACTGCACAGCATCCAGCCCGGTCGGCTTGCGCCCGCCATGGGTGAAGATCTCCCAACGGGGTTGTTCACCAGGGCCAGAAACCTGCTTGGCATCGATTGCCACCACGATGCACTGCGAACCGAAACGGTCCGCCGCCTCGCCAACGAACTCCGGGTTGAACACCGCAGCCGTGTTGATCGAAACCTTGTCGGCACCGGCATTGAGCAGGTTGCGGATGTCCTGCACGGTACGCACGCCGCCGCCCACGGTCAGCGGGATGAACACCTGGCTGGCCATGCGCTCCACGGTATGCAAGGTAGTGTCACGGCCATCGACGCTGGCGGTGATGTCGAGGAAGGTGATTTCGTCGGCACCCTGCTCGTTATAGCGACGGGCGATTTCCACGGGGTCGCCGGCATCACGAATGTTCTCGAACTTGACGCCCTTGACCACGCGGCCGTTGTCCACGTCCAGGCAAGGGATTATGCGTTTGGCTAAAGCCATGGGTCAGGCTCCTGACGGCAGCTGCAAGCGGCAAGCTTCAAGCTTCAAGTGAAGAGCGGCTGGTATAGCGCTCACCCTCTTGCAGCTTGCAGCTTGCCGCTTGCCGCTCTTAGTGGTTGTCGCAGAAGGCCTGGGCCTCGGCGACGTCGAGGGTGCCTTCGTAGATGGCACGGCCGGTGATGGCGCCGATGATACCCGGGGCCTTGGCGTCCAGCAGGGCCTTGATGTCGCCCAGGTTGTGGATGCCGCCCGAGGCAATTACCGGGATCGAAGTCGCTTCGGCCAAGGCCTTGGTGAAGGGCACGTTGCAGCCCTGCATCATGCCGTCCTTGGCGATGTCGGTATAGACGATCGCCGAGACGCCATCGGCCTCGAAGCGCTTGGCCAGGTCGATCACCTGCACCGAGCTGACTTCGGCCCAGCCATCGGTGGCGACGAAGCCGTCCTTGGCATCCAGGCCAACGATGACCTTGCCAGGGAACGCCTTGCACGCCTGGGCAACGAATTCAGGTTCCTTCACCGCCTTGGTGCCGATGATCACGTAGCTGACGCCCGCCCTGACATAGTGCTCGATGGTTTCCAGCGAGCGGATGCCGCCGCCGATCTGGATCGGCAGGGTGGGGTAACGCTTGGCGATGGCAGTGACCACTTCACCGTTGACCGGCTGGCCTTCGAAGGCGCCGTTGAGATCGACCAGGTGCAGGCGGCGGCAGCCACCTTCGACCCACTTGGCGGCCATGCTCACCGGGTCGTCGGAGAATACCGTGGAGTCTTCCATGCGGCCCTGGCGCAGGCGCACGCAGGCGCCGTCCTTCAGATCGATAGCGGGGATAATCAGCATGTGTGTTCCTCAAAATTCACAAGCTGCAAGCCTCAAGCTACAAGCTTGCACGCGGTTGTTCGAGCTGCGCGCTCCTGCTTGGCGCTTGCAGCTCGAAGCTTGAAGCTGGGGTTTAAAAGCGCCCGTCCCAGGCAACGAAGTTCTGCAGCAGCTGCAGGCCATGGGTATGGCTTTTTTCCGGGTGGAACTGCACGGCGAAGCGCGAGCCATCGGCCAGGGCGGCGGCGAAGTCGACGCCATAGTGGCCACGGCCGACTACCTGCCCCGGCTTGCCGGCATTGATGTAGTAGCTGTGCACGAAGTAGAAGCGCGCCCGGTCAGGGATGTCGTGCCACAGCGGGTGGTCGATGCTCTGGCTGACTTCGTTCCAGCCCATGTGCGGCACCTTCAGGTGCTCGCCGTCTTCTTGCAGGCCTTTGCCAAAGAAGCGCACCTGCCCAGGGAACATGCCGATGCAGTCGACACCGTCGTTTTCTTCGCTGTGCTCCAGCAGGGCCTGCATGCCTACGCAGATACCCAGAAACGGGCGGTCCTGGCTGACTTCGCGCACCAGGCTGTCAAAGCCCAGGCGGCGGATTTCGGCCATGCAGTCGCGGATGGCGCCCACACCGGGGAACACCACGCGGTCAGCCTCACGGATGACAGCGGCGTCGCTGGTTACCACTACCTTGCCGGCACCGACGTGCTCCAGCGCCTTGGCCACCGAGTGCAGGTTGCCCATGCCATAGTCGATTACGGCTACCGTCTGCATTTACAGGCACCCTTTGGTGGATGGCATCTGCCCGGCCATGCGCTCGTCGAGGGTGATGGCCATGCGCAGCGCGCGGCCGAAAGCCTTGAACACGGTTTCGATCTGGTGGTGGGTGTTGTGGCCACGCAGGTTGTCGATGTGCAGCGTCACCAGGGCGTGGTTGACGAAGCCCTGGAAGAATTCCTGGAACAGGTCGACATCGAAGCCACCGACGCTGGCACGGGTATACGGCACATGCATCTGCAGGCCCGGGCGCCCGGAGAAGTCGATGACCACCCGCGACAGGGCTTCATCCAGCGGCACGTACGCATGGCCATAGCGGAAGATGCCTTTCTTGTCGCCGATGGCCTGGGCGAACGCCATGCCAAGGGTAATACCGACGTCTTCGACGGTATGGTGATCGTCGATATGCAGGTCGCCCTTGCACTCGATATCCAGATCGATCAGCCCGTGGCGGGCGATCTGGTCCAGCATGTGTTCAAGGAAAGGCACACCGATATCGAATCGGGCCTTGCCACTGCCATCGAGGTTGATCGAGCACTTCACCTGGGTTTCCAGGGTGTTGCGCTCGACGGAAGCCTTACGTTCGACCATCACCAGCTCCGCAAAAATCATGGGGCGAAAAGGGCTCCATTATAGGCCCAGATGGCGCCGGCTTGGAACGCGCATGACATATGGCAGGGCCAGTAATTGCGGGGGATGGATGGCGTTACAGGTCTATACAAGTGGGTAGGGCCGCCAGGTGCTCGCCGCTAGAGGTCTGTACCCGTGAGATCGAGCGCCGCCCGCGCGGCGCATCGCGAGCTGCGCTCGCTCCTACGTTTGTTTCGGGCCAATTAGGCCTGCGCCATTGGCGCGCGGACGCCTTGGCGTATGTCGCGATATCGTGTCGTATGCACCAGGCGTGACTGGCCCGAAACAAGCGTAGGAGCGAGCAAAGCTCGCGATGCGCCGCGCGGGCGGCGCTCGATCTCACAGGCGCCGCACTCGCCACGACGAACACCTTGCAGCCCCCTGCGTCCCTGCCGGAAGGCCGCCCACCCGCGATCAGGTCAATGGAACAACACAGCAGTCTTCTGCAAGGTGATCCACACGCCCCACGCCAGCGGCACAACCACCACCGCCCACGCCAGCAACACCAACGGCAGGCTGCCCGGTGCAGGCTTCCACTCCAGCGAGCGTGCCTCATCGGCGCCCTTGTCATGGCTGAGCGCACGCTCGGCGGCGAGCTCGGCATCGGTCATGAAGTGCTTGTCTGCCACCGGGCGTACCAGCATGTTGCAGATGAAGCCCAGCACCAGCAGGCCGGCCAGGATGTACAGCGTCATGTCGTAAGCCGCCGCCCGCGCCACGCCCGCCGCCAGCTGCGACTCGCGCAGGTAGGTGATGAGCACCGGCCCCAGTACGCCCGCCGCCGCCCAGGCAGTCAGCAGGCGACCATGGATGGCGCCGACCATCTGCGTACCGAACAGGTCAGCCAGGTAAGCCGGCACGGTGGCAAAGCCACCACCGTACATCGACAAGATGATGCAGAAGGCCGCGACGAACAGTGCCACGTTGCCCAGGTGCCCCATGTTCGGCACCAGGCTGTACAAGCCCACGCCCAGGGCAAAGAAGGCGAAGTAGGTGTTCTTGCGGCCGATGTAGTCCGAGAACGACGCCCAGAAGAACCGCCCACCAATATTGAACAGGCTCAGCAAACCCGTGAAGCCCGCAGCGATGGCTGCAATCTGCGCCAGTTGCGCGGCGTTCAGCTCGCTGAAGGTCAGCTCGTTGCCCAGCAGCTTGCCGGCGAACACTTCCTGCAGCAGGGGCGAAGCCATGCCGATAATGCCGATACCGGCCGACACGTTCAGGCACAGCACCAGCCAGATCAACGCGAACTGCGGTGTTTTCCAGGCCACGCTGACGTGCACGTGGCGGTCGGTGACCATGCTGTTGCCTGCTTTCTTCGCAGGGGCAACCCAGCCTTCGGGCTTCCAGCCGGTTGGCGGCACCCGGTACGCCAGGGCGCCGGCGGTCATGAACACAAAGTAGATCGCCGCCATGACCACGAAGCTCTGCCACACGCCCACTTCATGCGCGTTGCCGAAGTGGCCCATCAGCGCAGTGGCCAAGGGTGCACCCACCATCGCGCCGCCGCCAAAGCCCATGATCGCCATGCCGGTGGCCATGCCGCGTTTGTCCGGGAACCACTTGATCAGCGTCGAAACCGGCGAGATATAGCCCAGGCCCAGGCCGATACCGCCAATAACCCCCGAGCCCAGCCACATCAGCCACAGCTGATGGGTTTTCACGCCAATGGCAGAGATGAGCATGCCGCCGCACCAGCACAGGGCCGATACCAGGCCGGCTTTACGCGGGCCCGCGTGCTCCAGCCAGCCGCCCAGCACGGCCGCCGAGCAGCCCAGGAAGACGAAGAACAGGGTGTAGATCCAGCTGAGCATCGAAATCGGCCAGTCGCAGTCGGCACTGAACAGCTTGGCGATGAAGCTCATGTCCGGGGCACACGCCACCGGTGCGCTTATACCCAGGGCCTGGGACAGCGGCAGCCAGAACACCGAAAAGCCATAGGCCATGCCGATGCACAGGTGAATGGCCAGTGCCGCCGGCGGTACCAGCCAGCGGTTGAAGCCCGGCCGGGCGATAATGCGCTCCTTGGACAGGAAGCCTGGCGCGCTGGCCGGTGCCCCCGTCGAGACAGTAGTACTCATGGACGTGATCCTTTTTTTATAGGTAAGTGCAGGCAAAGCGGCGCAAGGGTAGCAGCATCAGCGCTGGATGAAAGCAATCTGATATCGCTTATTGTGGCGCAGCTGAACCGGTCCTGCCTGGCAAGATCCAAACATCCCTCTGCTTGCCACAGCGGCAGTGCCGATTGAAGCCGTCCTATCCGATGCATGCGTAGGATAGGCGCTGCGGCGCTATACTCTGCCGCTTGAATTCAAAATCGGACTACAAGGACTCGCCCATGAAAGCGTTCGGCAAAATCCTGGGCCTCGGGCTTCTCGGGTTGTTGCTGATCATCGTGGCGCTGGGCTTCGCCCTGACCCACCTCTTCGATCCCAACGACTACAAAGACGAGATTCGCCAGCTGGCACGCGACAAGGCTCATGTGGAGCTGACCCTCAACGGGGACATCGGCTGGAGCCTGTTCCCATGGCTTGGGCTGGAGCTGCATGAAGCCAGCATCGCCACCCTCAACACGCCCAAGGAGCCCTTCGCCGACTTGCAGATGCTCGGCCTGTCTGTGCGCGTGCTGCCTTTGCTGCGCCGCGAAGTGCAGATGAGCGATGTGCGCGTCGAAGGCTTGAACCTGACCCTGGCCCGCGACGAACAGGGCCACGGCAACTGGGAAGATATCGGCAAGCCGCTGCCAGCCCAGGGCGAGCCGGGCAAGGCTGCGCAAGCCGACGCCACGCCTGCGGCCGGCGCCCAGCCTCGGCCTGCCGACGGTAACGAGCGCCCGGTGAAGCTGGATATCGACAGCCTCACCGTGAACAACGCCCGCGTGCAGTACACCGACGCGCGCACCGGCAACAGCTACAACGCCGAAAGCATCCAGCTGAGCACCGGCCCCGTGCATGAAGGCGTGAACATCCCGCTCAAGGCCAGCGCCTTCATCAGCGCCAGCCAGCCGAACATCAAGGCCCGCACCGAGCTTGCCGGCGAGCTGCGGTTTGACCGCAAGCTCAAGCGCTACAACCTGGAGGACATGCGCCTGTCGGGCGAAACCTCGGGTGAGCCTACCGGCGGCAAGACCGTAACCTTTGCCGCCCAGGGCCAACTGCTGCTGGACCAGGGCGCCAACGTAGCCTCGTGGAACGGCCTGAAGGTGTCGGCCAACCAGCTGCGCGCCCTTGGCGAGCTGAACCTGCGTGACCTGGATAACGCGCCGCAAGTGAGCGGCGGCCTGTCCATCGCCCAGTTCGACCTGCGCGCGTTCATGGACAGCATCGGCCACCCGCTGCCAGCCACCAATGACGCCACGGCATTCACCAAGCTGGAACTGGTGACCCGCCTGCAAGGCACGCCTGCCAGCCTGGCCCTTGAAGACCTGGCGGTGAAGCTGGACGCCAGCGCCTTCACCGGCCGCGTAGCCATCGAGGACTTCGCCAAGCAAGCCCTGCGTGTGCAATTGAAGGGCGACACCTTCGACGCCGACCGCTATCTGCCGGCCAAAAGCCAGGAGGCCAAAGGCGCCACCGCCGCGCGCCAGGCCGAAGTGCAGCAGCAGGAGGCCAGTGCCGTGGCTGGTGCCGGCAGCACGCCGCTGCCCAACGCCCCCACCCAGGTTGCCTGGAGCAATGACAAGCTGCTGCCGGTGGACCGCCTGCGGGCCCTGGACCTGCAGGCCGACCTGAGCTTCGGCGCCTTGACCCTGGACAAGCTGCCGATCAGCAATGCCCGCCTCACCGCCAACGGCCAGGGCGGCCTGCTGACCCTGCAAACCCTGCGCGGTGACCTGTACAACGGCAGCTTCGAGGCCAAGGGCACGGTCGACGTGCGCCCTGCTGTGCCGCAACTGGGGGTGAACACCCGTATCCAGCGGGTGCCGGTGGAGCACTTCATCAAGACCGACGGCAAGCAGCAGACCCCGCCGGTGAAAGGCCTGCTGACCCTGTCCAGCGACCTGACGGCCACCGGCAACAGCCAGAAGGCGCTGGTGGACACCCTCAACGGCAACGCCAACTTCACCATCAATGACGGCGTGCTGGTCAATGCCAACCTGGAACAGCAGCTGTGCCAGGCCATCGCCACGCTCAACCGCAAGTCGCTCAGTGGCGAACCACGTGGCAAGGACACCCCGTTCCAGGAGCTGCGCGGCAGCGTGGTGGTGCGCAACGGTGTGGCCAGCAACCCGGACCTGAAGGTGCGTATCCCTGGCCTTACCGTGAACGGCCACGGTGACGTGGACCTGCGCGTGCTGGGCATGGACTACAACGTGGGCGTGATCGTGGAAGGCGACCAGCGCGCCATGCCCGACCCTGCCTGCCAGGTGAACGAACGCTACGTGGGTGTGGAACTGCCGCTGCGCTGCCGTGGCCCGCTGGAGCTGGGTGCCAAGGCCTGCCGCCTGGACCAGGAAGGCATGGGCAAGGTCGCGGCCAAGCTGGCCGGCAACCGCCTGAAGGACAAGATTGATGAAAAGCTCGATGAAAAACTCGGAGACAAAGTGAGCCCGGAACTTAAAGACGCGCTCAAGGGGCTGTTCAAGCGATGACCCCCGAGCAGTTCTCCAGCGCTGTGCTGGGCTGGTATGACCAGCACGGCCGCCACGACTTGCCCTGGCAACAGGGCATCAACCCGTACCGGGTGTGGGTGTCCGAAATCATGCTGCAACAAACCCAGGTGAGCACCGTGCTCAACTACTTTGACCGCTTCATGCAGGCGCTACCGACCGTGCAGGCGCTGGCCGAAGCCCCGGAAGACGAAGTGCTGCACCTGTGGACGGGCCTGGGCTACTACACCCGCGCCCGCAACCTGCAGAAGGCCGCCAGAATGGTGGTAGAGCAGCACGGCGGGGAGTTCCCGCGCAGCGTCGAACAGCTCACCGAGCTACCCGGCATCGGCCGCTCCACCGCCGGGGCCATCGCCAGCATCAGCATGGGCATCCGTGCGCCGATCCTGGACGGTAACGTGAAGCGCGTACTGGCGCGCTTCACCGCCCAGGCCGGCTACCCGGGCGAGCCCAAGGTCGCCAACCAGCTGTGGGCAACGGCCGAGCGCTTCACCCCGCAACAGCGCGCCAACCACTACACACAGGCGATGATGGACCTGGGCGCCACCCTGTGTACCCGCAGCAAGCCCAGTTGCCTGATCTGCCCGGTGCGCAGTGGCTGCGAGGCGCACCTGCATGGCGAAGAAACCCGCTACCCCGAGCCCAAGCCACGCAAGGCCTTGCCGCAGCGGCGCACGCTGATGCCGCTGCTGGCCAATGCCCAGGGCGCCATCCTGCTGTACCGCCGCCCCTCCAGCGGCCTGTGGGGCGGGTTGTGGAGCCTGCCGGAGCTGGACGACATCGCCCAGCTCGACGACCTGGCCTACCAGCACGGCCTGCGCCTGGCGGGCAGCCGCGCCCTGGGCGGCCTTACCCACACCTTCAGCCACTTCCAGCTGGCCATCGAGCCTTGGCTGGTGCGCGTCGACCCGGTCGGCGAGCACGTGGCCGAGGCCGACTGGCTCTGGTATAACCTCGCCACCCCACCCCGCCTGGGCCTCGCTGCCCCGGTGAAGAAGCTGCTGAAACGCGCAGCCGACGAACTGATTGCAGGAGATGCCTGATGACCCGCACCGTGATGTGCCGCAAGTACAACGAAGAACTGCCCGGCCTGGACCGCCCGCCCTACCCCGGCGCCAAGGGCCAGGACATCTTCGATCACATCTCGCAGAAGGCCTGGGCCGACTGGCAGAAACACCAGACCATGCTGATCAACGAAAAGCGCCTGAACATGATGAACGCCGAGGACCGCAAATTCCTCCAGGCCGAGATGGACAAGTTTTTCGCCGGCGAAGAGTACGCCCAGGCCGAAGGCTACGTGCCACCCTCGGAATGACCCCAAGGAACGTAAGCGACGGAATTGATTTAAAATTTTTTCAAAAAGTCGTTGACGAGCGGTCTGAAAGTCTATTTAATTCACCTCGTCGCCCAGATAGCTCAGTCGGTAGAGCAGAGGATTGAAAATCCTCGTGTCGGCGGTTCGACTCCGTCTCTGGGCACCACCTTCAGCTTCTGGTGGTTGCAAAGTCACCCGAAGCGACAACAAGAAACCCGCCTAGTGCGGGTTTTTTGTTGTCCGTGAAAAAAGATTGCCGTCTTCGCAGACATTCAATGGTCACCCATCGCAGATACCAGTGGCCTGTCTTGACCAACATCAAAAAGCCATCCCTTCCTCACCCTTAGCATGTCTTGTGGAACCCGTACCGACTGCGCAAGGACCTCCATGAGCGAAGACGCCCCCCTGCAACTCCCCGCCCCCCCGCGGGGCGGCGGGGGGGGGGGGGGGGGGGGGGGGGGGGGGGGG